>NZKY01000036.1 GCA_002694035.1 Opitutia bacterium | reverse complement strand
CTAAACCATACCCTAAGCTTAGCATCAGTATGCTGAGAGAAGATCTGTGGATTAATCGCTCCCATGCCCGGTATTGCGGTATTGCCCAAGAGTAGAGAATACAAGCCACCACTTACAGGAGCTTTTACCGATGCCTGAGGCTCAGAACCATTTACACTTGTTCCGTCATTACTCCAGTAAGTGATGTTGCCATTCGCATTGACCAAGGCGAATTTGAAGAGTCCTTCCCCTTCAAAGGGTTGACCGTTGACGGCTACCTGACCCGCATAGTTAAGAACTGGAGGAACAGCCTGAAGAGAAATTACCACTCCAAGCATGAGGAAAAGGATTTGCCCAATGAACTTCATGCTCCGCAAGATTGTACGATTATACTGAATTGTCAATGAATCAGCCATAAGGTGAAAATAGACCACCTTCTTTCGTCTTAAGTCGACAATTTTGTAATTGTGATTAGAATGCTTCCTAAAATGACTGAATTACAAATTATCGTTGTGGCTCTGGCAGTTTGTCAGTTTTTATTCGAATATTACTTAAAGGTCTTAAATGAGGGGCATGTTTCAAAGCTTATGACTGAACAGCCCGAGAGTTCAAAGTCTTTGATGGATGATGAAACATGGGAAAAGACCAGCAAATACTCATTAAGTAAAAGTAAATTTTCCCGATTGCAGGACGTTTTTGGTTTTCTAATCTTTTTTCCAGTTTTTCTTTATATATTGCCAAAAGTTTTTGAAGTTTGGCCGGTTACCAAAGATGATTCAGTCTGGTGGGCAGCTTTTGTTGCCACGGCATTACTTAATGTCCTGCAGATACCTGGTCTCTTTTTTGATTGGTATAATCAATTTACTCTGGAGGAAAAATTTGGATTTAATAAATCCACAAAAAAGCTTTGGGTTGTGGATAAAATCAAGGGAACTTTAATCGGATTTACGCTATCTTTTCTTCTGCTTGCACTTTTGATTTGGATGTATCGTACAATTTCTGAGGCTTCTCCAAATTGGTGGTGGGTTGGTGCCTTTGTTGTATTTTTTATGATTCAGTTATTAATGATGGTTCTTTATCCTAAACTTATTCTTCCTTTATTTAACAAATTAACCCCATTGGAAGATGGTGAACTTAAGGACCGATTGATGGCATTATCTAATAAGACTGGTTTTAAGGCGAATACGATTGAAGTGATTGATGGAAGCAAGCGCTCCGGTCATTCTAATGCTTATTTCACTGGATTTGGCCGGTTTCGTAGAATTGTGCTTTATGATACATTAATCAAGCAGATGTCTATAGAGGAAATTGAGGCAGTTTTGGCTCATGAGGTTGGCCATTATAAAATGGGACACATTCCAAAACGCCTAGTCATGGCATTTGTTATGGGTTTGGGCGGTTTTGGCCTGATGGGCTATCTTTTAGAAAGTGAGTGGTTCTACACAGGGTTACAACTCGATACCTCCTTAGTTTCTTCGTTAAGTCCGTTAATTATTGGGCTTTCTCTAACCCTTGGATTCTTCACTTACTGGCTTACTCCAATTAGTAATTTATTCTCAAGGAAGCATGAATTTGAAGCCGATGATTTTGCCAAGAAGGCAGTGGGCGGAGCAGATCCATTAATTTCTGCATTGAGGAAGTTATATGTTGAAAATCTTTCTCATCCATTACCTCATCCATTAATGGCTGGCTTTCATTACTCTCATCCCACCTTACTGGAGAGGGAAGGGGCGATGAAAAAAGATTAAACTTATACAGAGTTCTTAAGGTCCAACCTTTTGGTATGCCTTATTAAAAAGCAGTAGCCCGAGGGTTACCCCAAAAATATTCATAATTAAATCACCGGGTGATGGAAATCGATCCGGGATAAATGCCTGAATAAGTTCATTCAACACCGCGTAGCCATATGATATAATTGAGGCTTTGTTACGAAATAGATTTTTAAAATGAGAAAGCGGACTAAGTTGCCATGACCATAACCATGCAAAGGCAAAAAAAAGAGGAAGATGACTTAAGTCCTGAAGCCAAAAAGGATAACTGAAAAGTTCTTCTGAAAATCGGATAAATAATTTGTTTGCATCAATATCATCTAAGCTATCTGGCTTCGGGAAGCCGGTAAGGATTTGGAGAAAAAGAGTGTAGCCAAGTGGAATAATCAGAAAAATTTTGGAATCTGTTTTTTTAATCCAAAATTTAAAAAATGAGTTCATTCGTTTTTGAAAAGATTGCCTGTGAAAAATTTTTGTGCAATAAAATGCGGAAATCAAATTTTCTACTAGAACTTTTTAACTATGCCAATATACGAATTTATGAGCCGGGAAACGGGCAAGATTTATTCGTTCTTTGCCCATTCTCCATCTTACGCGGAAAAGACACCATTTTGTCCTGACGGAAAAAAATATAAAATGGAAAAAGTAATGTCCGGGTTTTCCATTACCGGGCAAAAAGAAGAACCGCCCGAAATGCCTAATGCACCTGGGGATGATCCTAACGATCCTTTTGCTGGCATGGACCCGGCAAAGGCAGAGCAGGTGATGAGAGAATTGGAAGGAGCTATGGGGGGGATGGATGATGAAAATCCAGACCCTAAACAAATGGGGCATCTGATGAGAAAGATGTGTGAGATGACCGGGGAAAGTATGGATGAACAAATGGAAGAAGTTGTCCGGAAATTAGAAGAAGGTGCAGATCCGGATGAGTTAGAGGATCGAATGGGGGATTTTCCTGGAGATGAAGAACAAGGCTCCAATGGGAATGAGGAGAGTCAAGATGGACAGGAATCCGCTAAATCCAGGTTAAAGAAATTATTGAAGAAAAAAATGATTCGTGATCCTGAATTGTATGAATTTTCTGAGTATTTATTGGAATGATAAAGTTCTTAAATTCGCTTCTTTTCGTTATTACGATTTTTTTAATTTTTTCCTGTGGTTTGGATGAAGAGAAAAAACCCGCTGAAATGCCAAGCGAATGGAGTGGGGGAGAAGATGAATTTCAAAATAAATTTACCACTCGTGAGGATGGTAATGAAACATTGGTGCTTTATCGAGAGACGGATTTACCTTTTGAAGGTCAGGTTGAACGAAATGGAACAAATTCAAATACAGTCCAGTCCTTCAAGAATGGAAAATTGAATGGTTTGAGTATAAAAAAGTCAAAAGATGGTTCATGGGTGGAAGCCAATTACAAGGATGGTAAGCTTCATGGAGAGATGATTTTTTATGGTAGAAATGGGAAAAAGCGTTCGGTTTTGACTTATGAAAATGGTCAGCTGAAAAAATAATCTTTTTCTGCCGTGATTACTTTTTTGTCGTTTTAATGAAAGCACGGGTTGCTCGTTTTGCCCGTTTTACTCGTTTTGCTGGCTTTTCTTCCTCATCTGATTCGAGTGGAATAAACAGAAAAAAAGTGGTTCCCTTTCCTTCTGTTGAAGAAAAGCCAATTAAGCCATTGTGATCTTCGATAAAAATTTTCGTATTGTATAATCCAAATCCAGACCCACTGGAGGATGCCTTAGTGGTCACAAAAGGTTCGAAAAGTCTTTCTTTTAAGTCGGCGGGTATTCCTTCTCCATTGTCTTTGAGGGAAAGTTCAGCACCTGTACATGGGGCTATCTGTTTTTCTCCGACAGCATTTTTCATAATGGGCTTTCCTTTTTCAACCTTTTTTAAACTGATTTTGATCTTACCATTTCTTTCGATGGCATCTTTTGCATTAATAACCAAGTTAAGAATTACTTGTCGGAAACCTGTTTCCTCAATGAAGGCGGGCATGGACTCAGTTCCAAAGTCAGTAATAATTTTCGCACTTCTCGGGATAATAATATCAACCAGATCCATTTGGTCTTTAAGTAATAATCTAAGGTCGTGAATGGTTCTTGCTGCTGGTTTTTCGCGATGTAGATCAATAATTCTCCTAACAAGCTTTTGTGCTTGCATGGCACTTTTCTTAATCTGACCCATCCCTTTGGCCATTGGGTCATCTTTTTCCATCATTCCATGATAAAGTTCGCTAATGGAATATATTCCTGACATTAAATTACTGAAATCATGAACAAGTCCGTTGGTCAGAGTTGCGAGTCCCTCTCTCCATACCGAGCTTGATAAACGGTGCTCGGCAATGGCCTGCCTAGTTATATCAATAAAAACACCGTCGTAACCAAGAAGTTTTTTTGTTGCCGTAATAATCGGTGTTCGGACATCGAGAAGATAGATAATTTGTCCGGATGGAGGAATGTTAATCCTGTAGGTAAAGCTAAAGATTTCAGATTTTTCACTATTTGAATTTAGTTCTTTGAGAAAGTGTTCCCGGTCCTTTTCAAAAATCTTGCTTAAAAATAAACCTCCGTTTCTCGCTAATTCAGTATGATCTGTAGGAAAAAATTTTCGAATTCCTCTGGATAAATAACTGAAGGTCATATCAGGTCTTTGAGTAAAGAAAATACCGGGAAAATTACTTACATAATCAGAAAGTCTACTTTCCGCTTTTTGTAAACGTATAAGAGTGTTTGCCAGAGCTCTTGGGTCTTTCATTAAGTCACCCATGAAAGCTTTTTTTAGAGAATCGTGAGGAGCAAGGGCAGGGGATAGTGATATTACCGAATTATCTTTGTAAGCTGTGTTATGAAAATGAATACCAATAGAGGATAAGTGGCTTTCGGGCGATAATGGTAAAAAACATTCAAAATCATTGATGAAAAAATTTTCCGGTAGATTTAATTCCCAGCTTTTTTCGAGCGATATGAAATAAGTTCTGAAATTCTCTCCGACCAAATCTTTTGATGCTTTACCGACCCAGGAGGCAAAAGATTCAGACACCTTTTCAATTTTTCCCTTTTTACTGAGTCCAATTTGACAATTTTCAAAATTCGGAGATTTCACTTGCTCACATTATTAAACTATAATTTTGGTTCTATGAAAAGATTTAACCTAAAAATGGTTTAAAAAGTGTAAATTTGTTCCTAGTCGGAAAAAAATGCTACTATTTGTATCTCAAAAGATTTTCTTTTTATCAACTAATTTCTAGTTAAAGAGTGTCCAATACAAAAGGATAGAAGCTAAATAAGAATTTTGGCACAAGTATTGCATTGATTCTGCCACATGGCAGTCGTACTTGATAATCTTTACAGTCAGGAAAATTATTTAATTTCCAAAAAGCTCTTGGATGCTTCTCATTTAAGGCATGAAGCTCTTTCTAATAATATTGCCAATGTAGAGACTCCAGGCTTTAAAAGACGCGACCTTCCTAAAACCTTTGCTGTCGAGTTGAGAAGGGCAGTTGATCGTAAGGACTTCCGGCGGGTTAAGAGTCTTTTGCCAAGAAGTGCTGAGGATCGTCAGGCTAAACCGGTTAGAATGGATGGAAACACTGTCCAGTTGGATGAAGAGATGTTAGCGATGAACAGAAATGCACTAAATTATGAGTATTTAACAGGTGCAGTAGGTGGTTCGATTAAAGAACTTAACAAAGCGATAAGAGGACGCGTTTAATCTTTAGACCATGAGCATGAATTTAATTCCAGGTATAGAGTCGACTGGCAGTGCTTTGTCTGCTGAAAAAATCCGTCTTGAAATTATTGCTCAAAACATCGCAAACTCCAATACTACCCAGGATGCATCTGGGAATGTCTATAAAAGAAAGGAAGTAGCTTTCGAAGAGTATATCAAAACTCCCGAAAGACGCGTTCCTGGGTATGTTGATGAAAATTTATATCAGGGTGTTCGGGTTACTGATGTTTACGATGATCAAACGCCCGGTCGAATGATTTTTAATCCCGGTCATCCTCACGCAAATGAAGACGGAATGGTTGAAATGCCAAATGTCGATGTTTCCCGTGAAATGATTGATTTAATAAGTGCTTCTCGTGCCTATGAAGCTAACCTAACTGTGGTTAAGACTTCTCGTAGAATGGCTCAGCAAGCAATGGCAATTGGTAAATAATTTTTTATTGTGAACGAAATATCATCTCTTCCTAGTCTGAGCGACTTACTCACTCAAAATCCTAACCTTCAAGCTAACCAGCAACTTAATCGTTTTGCTAAGGTTAACGAAATGGGGCAAAATTTTGGAGCCTCACAAGTACAAAACCCGAATGGTGTAGATGTTGTTCCTATTGACAAGACATCGCCTACTGAAAGGGTAACTGCTCCTGGTTTTGCTCAAATGTTCGAGAGATTTATCAAAGGGGTTGATCAGAAGAAAAAGATTTCTGCTAAAGAAACTCAGGATTTAATTCTTGGCCGTTCTGATAACATACATGAAGCAGTTGTTAAATCACAGGAAGCTGGTGTGGCATTTAATTTGATGATCGAAGTGAGAAATAAATTGGTTGAGTCTTATAAAGAGCTCATGCGCATGCAAGTTTAGTCCCTTAATTTTTTTATATGAAAGAAAGATTTGATAAGTTAGTTGAGCTGTGGACTAGTCTGAGTTCAGGTAAAAAATTCTCCTTGATTGTTGCTGTACTTGGTATCTTAGCAATCAGCATTGGCATTTTGTCATGGTCTGGTGGAAGTACCAATATGAGAGTTTTGGTGAGTGGGGCAGAAGCTAAGGATTTGAGCGAGGTTGTAGATGTTTTAAAAGCAAACCAAATTGAGTTCGAATACAGCGAAAGTGGGGACACAATCCTTGTTCCCGAAGATAAAAGAGCTGCAATGCGAATGGAACTTGCAATGAAGGGACTTCCTCGAAGTGGTGAAGTTGGTTTCGAAATTTTTGATGAAGGAAATTTTGGTATCAGTGATTTTGTTCAAAGAACGAATCACACTCGTGCCATACAGGGTGAACTTGCCAGAACGATTTCAATGATGGATGCAGTGCGTTCCGCTAAAGTTTTCATTGTTAAGCCGGAAAATAATTTATTGCTTAGTGAAGATCCAAATGACCGACCAAGTGCATCAGTTTATGTTGATACCGGTGGAAACACATTGGATAAGGCAAATGTAAATGCAATTCAGTTTCTAGTTTCGAATGCCAACAAAGGTATTAACAAATCCAGCGTTGCCGTTATGGATAACCAAGGAAACCTTCTTTCAGAACAGGGTGAGTCGAGTGGAGCAGCAGGAGTTGCAGGGCAGATGATGAAAGCTTATGAGGCTCAGGAGCGTAGACTTGAGACAAAAATCGAGACTATGCTCGCCAAAACTGTTGGTCGGGAAAATGTTATCGCGAGGGTGTCGGTAAATCTTGATACCAAATCAATGACTGAACTTGATGAAAAATTTGATCCGGATGGACAAGTTCCCCGCACTCAAACAACTGATAAAGACATGGCCACAACTGTAGAAACTCAACCACAAAATAATGCTACTGGTATGGGTGCTAATGTTCCTAATGTCAGTCAAGATGCGACTCAGCAGGATCCGATCATGGCTAAGAGTGATGAGCAGAGAGAATCCAAGACCACAGATTTTGAAATTAGTAGAAATCTAAAAGAAACGGTACAGGAACCTGGTGCTATCATCAGCAGGAGTGTTGCTGTATTAATTGCAAAGGGTGAAACACCGAGAACTGCAGAGGATATTAATGTAATTAGAGAGTCTGTTATTAATGCAGTTGGAGCACGTTTTAATCTAGAGGAAAATGAACTTCTAACTCATGTTACTGTAAACGAAGTGGCTTTTCAAAGTTCTTCAATTGGGGGTCTTGGTGGCGAGTCACTTGATAAATTTCAACAATTTGTAGATACATGGGGTCCTCACCTTAAAACCCTGCTCGGTATTGTTTTGGCTCTAACTATGTTTATTGTTTTCATCAAGATGTTGAAGAAGTTTAAGCCAAATGACGCAGAAGTCCAAGTTTTGGATGAGGATGATCAACAATTGCTTGCCGGTACCAGGAGTTTGGGAAGTGGACTTACTCCTGAATTGCTCAACGATTTAATTCAGGAAAAGCCTGATAATGTCGGAACTGCATTAAGGCGTTATTTAGAAACGGGTTCATCCTCTTAAAATTGTTTTAGGTAAATATGGAAGAAGTAGAAGAAGAAGATTCCGTTTACGATAGGTATTCTAGAATGTCCAGGCACCAAAAGCTTGGTCTTTTAATGATTGCTTTGGGTCCTGAAGCTTCCGCTACACTTTTAAAACGATTTGATTCAAAAGATTCAGAAGGAATTTGTAAAGAAATCGGAAATTTTCCAATCGTTGATCAGGAGATGAAAGATTGTGTCTTAGATGAATTTTCTGAGATTATTGAGTCGAGCGTAAATTCAAATCTTGGAGGACTTACTTTCGCCCAAAAAACTCTTGAGCTTGCTCATGGCGATTACAAGGCGAATAACATGATGAATCGAATTGCTCCTGTGCGGGATTCACTTGATTTTATGGATGACATAAAAGAGATGGATTCTGGGCAGATTTACAATGTTCTTCGTTTTGAACAGCCCCAGACAATCGCTTTTGTGCTGGCCAATGTTGATGCAGATAAGGGTTCTGAGGTTTTACAAATGATGCCTCCAAATGTGCAGGAGCAGGTTGTGGAAAGAGTGGGTTCAATGGAAACAACACCGATAGACCAAATTGAAGTAGTAGCCAGTACCCTCGGTGCCAGAATGGGTAAAAAAGGTCAGTCTCCCAGAGTGAAAACAGGTGGTGTTAAATCAGCTGCTGATCTTCTTAATTGGTTTGATAAAGAGGAAGGTAAAGAACTTCTCAAGAGTATTGAAAAAAGGAATCCCAAACTTGGTGGCTCGATTAGGCAGAGAATGTTCCGTTTTGAGGACTTGGTCAGACTTAGTCCCGGCGATGTCAGTAAAATCACCAAGGAAGTTGATCAGGATGATTTGGTTATTGCTCTGAAAAACGCCTCAGCTGAACTTAAAAAAATTATTTATTCGACTATGTCAAAACGCGCAGTCGAAGCATTGGAGGAACAGCTCAGTTTTCTTGGTCCCAAACGCCTGTCTGAGGTCGAGGCTGCGCAAGATCGAGTAATACAAATTGTGCGCGAACTCGAGGAAGACGAGGAGATTATCCTCGATACTGGAGGAAGCGACGTTGTCGTACAGTAAGACAATTCATTTTCCTAAACCACCTGCTGGTTTTAAGGTTAATAAGATTGGCCCTCCACCAATCTCTGCTGAGCAGTCGCAGGAAAATTCGCTTGCCGAGCATAAGCGTGGAAAAGATGAAGCCACATCATTTTACAAAGCTGAGATAGCAAAGCTCAGATCAAGTTACGCGGATGCTCAAGCTCAGCTTCTTTCCAAAATTGACGCTAAGGTAACAGAAGTCATTGGGAAATTAGATCATAAATTACCAGATTTGGTTCTTGGACTTGCTGAAAGAGTGCTTGGACAGATTACTTTAGATAAACAATCAATTGAACAAATTGTTCGAGGAATGGTNGCGGAATTTTCTGGAGAAGATGAAAAACTTGAAGTCTATTTATGTCCACAGGATTTATCNTTATTAAAATCCATGGCAGATCCCGAAAGGCCTGCCGAGGAAAAGAATAACCAGGAAGAGGAAGGTTTTGCCTCTGCCATTGCGGGGATTTTTGACGGTCTTGATGGAGATGATGCCTTGCTTGAAGGTTATCCAAATGTTAAATTTTTTGAAGATTCTTCTCTTAGTTCGGGGGATTGCCAAATAAAGAGCCGCTTCGGTTTATTAGATGGTAGGGTATCAACAAAATTGAGAAAGATAGAGCAGGAATTGAAGAGAAATGATTGAGTCACTAGATGAGAGATTCGCCTTTATGGAGGATGGTATCANGGGTGTNAGAACTTTCGACAAAGTCGGAACGGTTCGACGGGTGACTGGTCTTATCATTGAATCGGAAGGTCCTGAGGTTAGTATCGGTCAAGTTTGTACGATTGAATCAGAGCGTCATGATGAGAAAATTGATGCCCAGGTTGTCGGCTTTCGTGATAATTTTGTTCTTCTTATAGCTTTGGACAGTGTTCACCTTATTCATCCTGGTTGTAAGGTGTCCTCTCAAAGAAATAATAATTTTGTTCCCTCTGGGCATGCGTTATTGGGCAGAATAATTGATGGCATGGGTCGTCCTATTGATGGAAAGGGACCGCTTCTTGCACCAAGAAGAGATGGATTGTATGCAGAACCACCTAACCCTCTGAGCCGAACAATGATTTCCGAGCCTTTTAGTACAGGCATAAAAGCAATCGATACATTTGTTCCATTGGGAGTCGGGCAGAGGGTAGGTATTTTCTCAGGTAGTGGTGTGGGTAAATCAATTCTTTTGGGTATGATTGCACGTGGTTCAGATTCCGATATCAATGTTATTTCATTGGTGGGTGAGCGTGGTCGGGAATTGCGGGAATTTGTTGAAAAAGACCTCGGTCCAGAGGGGATGAAAAAAACTGTTATTATTGTGTCCACCTCTGATCAGCCAGCACCAATGAGAATCCGTGCATCAATTTTAGCAACTGCAATAGCTGAGGGTTTTCGAAATGAAGGCTCAAAGGTCTTGTTGTTGATGGATTCATTAACCAGATTTGCCATGGCTCAGCGCGAGATCGGGTTAGCAGCTGGGGAGCCACCTGCTTCAAGGGGGTATGTTCCATCTGTTTTTTCTCTTCTTCCAAAACTTTTGGAGCGTACGGGTGCGAGTGCAACTGGTGCAATTACTGCAATTTATACTGTTTTAGTTGAGGGGGATGATATGAATGAGCCTGTCGCTGATGCAGTGAGAGGATTTCTTGATGGGCATATTGTATTGAGTAGGAAACTCGCGAATGCTAATCATTTCCCAGCTGTTGATGTTTTAAAAAGTGTAAGTAGGCTTGATCGTGCGGTTTGCAGTGAAGAAGAAATTTCCACCATTTCTGATGCACGCGACTTGCTCTCGGTTTACAAGCAAAATGAAGACCTGATTAATGTTGGTGCCTATGTTAAAAATAGTAATCCAAAAATTGATCGTGCTATCGAAAAATATGATTTGGTTGAAAACTTCTTAAAGCAAAAATATGATCAAGTTTCTTCTCGTGATTCATCCTTCAGTGAACTCACCAAGATATTCAGCGCATGAGAGCATTTACTTTCCGGTTGGAGACCCTTTTGCATCTTAGGGAAATGGCTAAAGAAAAAGCTATTAAGGAATATGCACAATCTATTGCTATTAGAGAAAAGACCGAAAAACAACTCATGAATGCCGTAAAAGAATTAAAAGATTTAAACTCAATTATCGGTGAAAAAAGAAGAGTTGGGTTTTCCGGTTTTGAGCAGGAAACATTTAACCAATCCGTTCTCAAAGCTAAAGAGCATATCATTGACCTGAATTCAAAAGTTTCTGATAGAAAAAATATCGAAGAGGCTAAAAGAAAGTTATTTTTAGAAGCTGATACAAATTGCAAAAGTTTGCTTAAGCTAAAGGATAAGAAAAAAGAGGAGCATCTTAAAATAGAGATAAAAAAAGAAGAAACTGCCCTCGAGGATGTTATTGGAGCCCGTTTTGTATTTAATCAAAGTACCAACTAATCATGAAAATATCACCAATCATTGTTGTTTTGCTAGCTGTAATACTATCTGTGGTATCAGCAGGTATAATGGTCGTTCTTAATTATGATGCTTTATTTAAGCCTAAACCTGAAATTAAAGCTGAATTTACAAGCGTAGAGTTTGATGCTGATGATACCAGTTATTCTCCTGCTGAAACTCATTCCATGAACCAACTTTCCAAAGAATTAGCTGCTCTTAAAGAAAAGCTGTTGGATAGGGAAAATGAATTGGATGCAAGAGAGTCTGCTATCGCAATGGATTTAGAAGCACTTGAAAAGCAAAAGAAAGAGATGAATCAAATCAGAGAGGATCTGGCTGCAAGACTTGCTGATTTTGAAGCCAGGCAAGGTCAGGATTTAAGTGAAGAAAAATTAAAAGAATATAAAGATACATCAAAAAGATGGGTGGAAATGGGACCTGAAGTAGCCAGCGTTGAAATTCAAAATTGGAGGCAAAAAAGAAGGTTTGAAGAAGCATTGTCAATTTTTGAATTGTTAAAGGCTGAGGACAAAGCGCCAATCATCTCTTTTATGCTCAATAGCGATGATGATGCACTCATTGAATTGGCAGACGCTTTGGCAATGAGGGATCGAGGATTACTGCCTAGTTTGGACCTAGATGAATTGAGCCCAAACTAAACGAATTAAATATAGTCGTTTTCAAAATGAGTGATTCATTAGTTCAAGGGTTACACAATGGCAGACCCGTTCCTCAAAATCATTCTATTGGAAAAAATGGATCTTTTTGGCTCCCAAAAAATATCGCAGAACAAGGAACCAATCATAAACAAAGGGCGAACCAAACCAAATCTCAAAAAACACCCACGGAAAGCAAGTCCTCCAACAACTCTTCAAAGGTTAAACAAAATTCGCTGGAAACTCAAAATAAACCTAATTTTGAAAAAAGTATTTTATCTGCCAAAAAAAATATTTCTGAAAGCAGATTACTCCAAAGTTCGAAATCCGTTTTTAACAAAAAAACATCTTCTTCACCTCAATCTTCTTCAAAGGGTCGGAATCATCTGACTCTTCAATCAAATTCCTTAAAGCAATCCTTTTCCCTTCTTAAAAATGTTGTTGTTACAGTTAATCATAAAGAAGATTCAAAGTCAGTTTTGAACCAACCTATTTTGAATCGACATAATCAGAAAGACCAAGGAATGGAAAACAACGATAAGGACAATAGAAATCGTGGCACAAAACATGCTTTAAAAGGAAACGAAATGGAAGAAACCTTGAAAAAATCATCGAATCCAGTAACTACTGAATCTTCATTAGTGCACACTGAGTCTTCTTCTGTTTCAAAATTTACCTCTCTAGTTGGAAGGGCATTAGCACCTAGAGTTGCTTACTCCAATAAACATGCAAAAAAAATCGTTCGTTTTGCTGTAGATTTACCAAACGGGTGTAAATTGGGAGTCAGATTAGAAAAGTCTGAAGCAGGAATTTCTGTCTGCTTTATCTCTCCTCAAAAAGAAATCAGATCCTTACTTAATGTTTGCAAGGAATCAATCTCCTCCAGTGTTCAAAAAGATTCCAATACTCAATTGAAAATAAAAATTTTTCCCGATTACCAATCCATGGATAATCATCACAGATTAGTAGCTTAATTTAACTAAAATATTATGTTAGACGCAATTGCAGCAACCCAAGCAAATCAAAATCCTAGAGCTTCGTCTTTGGCAGAGGCATCAAGTTCATCCAGTACTTCATTGCAGATGGATGACTTCTTACAACTTCTTACCAGTCAGATTAGTAATCAAGATCCTCTCGAACCCATGAAGGATACTGAATTTATATCCCAAATGGCAAACATCGCATCTCTAGAGCAAATGCAGCAATTTACCAAAGGTTTTGAAACCTTTGCAGCTTCTCATAAAGACATGGTTGCTCAAGCTTATCTTGGAAAAATGGTTAATATTTCTGAAGACGGATTAGAGGTTAATGGTATTGTTGAATCTGTTGAAAAGAGTAAAGAAGGAGATGTGCAAGTTTCCGTAGGTGGCAGAAATTATTCACCTGCTAATATTACCAAAGTTAGCATGCCGAAATGATCGCCTCTTTGCACAATGGGGTAACTGCCCTAAAAAGTTTGACACAGGGGCTTCAAGTCCTCGGTAACAACATTTCTAATGTTAATTCACTTGGCTATAAATCTTCCCGTGCTAATTACTCCGATAATTTTTATTTGCATATGAATGATGCGGAGTCTGGTGCAGACGGAGTACCCAGCAATAACATTCAGCAACACGGGACGGGTGTCCATGTTGGATCAATTTCATCTGATTTTACGCAAGGAACATTGGAGGTTACTGGATTAGACCTTGATCTGGCAATACAGGGAGAAGCATTACCAAATGGGGGTGGTTTTTTTGAACTTGCTGATCCTGTCACTGGAGAACTTTTTTATACAAGAGCCGGAGCTTTTGAGTCTACTGTTGAAGGTTTTGTGGTAACTCGAGATCAATACCGTTATCAACTGCAAGGACTTGACGGACCCTTAGTTGTTGGAACCCAAGAAGGCGAAACCCTGCTTGCCAGAAGAGTTGAGGAAGATGGTAAAATCAATCTAGTTGTTAACAAGGATGGTGTGGATGAAATTCGTGGTTCTGGACAAATTAAAGTTACTAATTTTTTGTCTCCCCAATATTTGAGGAGAGTTGGAAACGGTTTCTATTCTAACGGGCAAGCTGGGCAAAATCTTGCTGGCATTAGCGACAACAATATTCCTGCAACTGGTTCGAATGGTAAACTTAAACAATACGCACTAGAGTTATCAAATGTAGATTTAACAAATGAGTTTGCATCTATGATTTCTCACCAGCGTTCTTTCCAAGCTGGATCTCGGGTGGTTACTACCTCCGATATGATTCTTTCTGAAGCCGTTAATTTAAAACGATAGTTCAATAACCTAGATTCTTAAAAGACATGTGTGCTGCTCAACTTGATGAACTTCCTGAGACTAACGAAGCCCCTCCTTCAAAGGGCGGAGGAAACTTAGTTCTTTTTCTTATTGTGATAATACTCGCTCCCGCATTGACCGTGGGTGCTATGTATTTACTCATTGAGATGAATAAACCAGAGGAAACGATAAAACCTCAGATCACCGAAGGAGGTCAACCTTTGGATATGGAACCCACTGGAGAGGAGAAAATTTATGAACTCAATTCTTTAATCACTAATCTTGGCGGTCCTATCAAATCTAGATATATAAATTTAGATTTGAAATTGGAAGGACAGGCTGGTGATTTTGAGAAAGTTTTAGAGATGAGTGAGCATCGAATCCGTGACAAGGCACTTGCAATCATGGGAGGTTATACATACGAAGATGCTCAACTAGATGGTTTTCAAGAACGAGTACGAGTTGACTTAAAAAAAGGATTTTCATCAATTCTAAGAAAATATCGTGATGGGGAGAGTGATTTAATCAGGCAGATTTATTTCACTCAGTTTGTAGTCCAGTAATTACTGTTCCAAAGATGTCTGCTGCTGATTCAAATTTTAAAGACGAGAGCTTTGATGTAAGTGAGTTGCAAATGTCCTCCAGTGGGCAACCGGTTTTTGACTGCTATGGAAACAAAATTACTGATTTATCTTCAATTAATATAAAGAAGTACGATTTCACGAACCCTATCGTATTATCTGATGCTGATCTCAGCAAACTTAAGACTAAGTCGGAGCAATTTGTTTATTATTTATCAGGGCATTTATCCATGTTTTTGAGGACTGAGTTTAACTTAGAACTCGAAGATTTGACTGCTGACCTTTATGCGAACTTTACTCAGTCAATCAAGAATCCTTCTTGTATCACAATGTTCAAGCTACAAGAACTAAACGGAGTTTGCTTGTTAGATGTTAATTCTCATTTATCAGCGACCGTAGTTGATAGAATTCTAGGAGGGCGTGGTTCAACTAACCCTGAAGAACGTGGTCTTACTGATATCGAAAAAGCTTTAGTTGAAGATTTTAATCAAATAATTCTCGAGGAATGGTGTAAGCAGTGGCAGAACACAATGCAACTCACTCCTTCAATAATAGGAACGGAAAGCTCTGGTAAATTTCTTCAAACTTCTCCATCTGATGCAATGATGCTTATCATGAGTATGGAGGCTTCTTTCGGAGATGTTTCAGGACCTATGAGAATTGCTGTGCCTTATTACACTTTGGAACCTGTTGTTAGTCGTTTATTGACCGCTGTTACTTCCTCTAGCAAAGCGACAAGCAAACCCCCAAGATGGCACGAGATTTATGATGAAATACCAGTTGATATCTCTGCAGAATGGGATGCATTTGAGTTAACTTTGAGGGATTTATCTAATCTAGAAGTCGATGATGTCATTGAAATGTCACCTTCTTTGATTGAAAAAACAAACCTGCGTATTGAAGGCAGAACTTGTTTCATCGGTGAAATTGGACTGGAAGGCGATCAGGTCGCCTTTCAAGTCAATGAAAGCATCGTGGAAGCCGTTAAACTAATCGGAAAAAAACATGGATAGTAAAAAAATGGATATCGTGATGGATGTGAAGGTAAGTGTCACAGTCCAGTTGGGAACCGCTGAACTTCCTATGAAAGAAGTTGTTGAACTAAGCCCGGGTGCTCAAATACAATTAAAGCAAAACGCGAAGGACCCGGTTAGTCTTTTAGTTAATGGTAAACTAATTGCACATGGTGAGGTAGTCGTAATTGATGACCGGTTCGGATTGAAAATAACTGAGATTGTCGACTCAGCTTCATAACTCTAATTTTGTATTCAACTGCGGTTTGCAGCTGAATGATCTTGGGTCACAAATTATTAAGTGATGTGTTTTATTATTGCAGCAGCACCTACTATCTTGGAATCTCAGACGGACCTTCTTTATTTGTGGATTAGGGTAATTGCCTTTATTGGAATTCTTGGTGCAAGTGCTTATTTTCTCTCTCAATATGTTAAAAAGAAAAGATCGAGCGGTATAATTTCTGATAATGGTAAGATAGTTGTTGCTGAAACTCATTCCTTGGGAAACAGGCAATTTCTAATGGTTGCTCAATATGGTCATGAGAAACATCTCCTTGGGGTAAGTCCAAGTTCAATAAATCATCTTGCCAAGTTAGAGAGTGCTACCGAGTTAAAAGTAAATACAGATGCATTAGACAAAGGTGCTAATAATGATGCGTAATACTTTACATTCTTTAAAAAAGTTTAGGTGTTTAGGGCCATTTATTTTTGCACTTTTCATTTTTAGTTTTTCACACTCTTGCTTAGATGCTCAAACTACTGGTACGGGTGCTCCGGGTTTGAGAATCGATGTAACGGGTTCAAATGACGAAGGAGATTTCGGTGTTGCAATACAACTAGTTATTGCGATGACGATACTAACTTTGGGTCCATCCGTGATAATGATGATGACCTGTTTTACTAGGATGGTNATTGTTCTAGGATTTNTTAGAAACGCAATTGGTGTTAATGCAGCNCCTTCAAGTCAAATCATTNTTGGTTTGGCTCTATTTTTAACTTTTTTTGTCATGGGTCCAGTATGGAATAAAATATATGANGACGCCNTTACCCCNTACATGGCNGATACNATGAAATCAAGTGATGCATTAATGGTTGCAACTGCTCATATGAAGGATTTTATGATGAACCAGACTCGACAGCAAGATGTGCAATTCTTTCTCGAAATTTCTAGGCAGGGTGCGATGACTCGCGATGCATTACCATTAAGTATTGTGGTTCCATCTTTTGTGCTGAGTGAGCTTCGTACGGCTTTCCAAATGGGTTTTTTAATTTTTATACCTTTTATTATTGTTGATTTTATTGTCGCTTCAACATTGATGTCAATGGGTATGATGATGATGCCTCCTGTTGTAATTTCCATGCCTTTTAAACTACTTTTATTTGTTCTAGTAGATGGTTGGTATTTGGTAATTCAATCTCTTGTTAACAGCTTTAATATTGCCTAAGGGAGCGTTTATTTATGACAATGGAAATGGCAGTCGATATTATGAGGAATCTGCTCCAAACTGGTTTGATCATTGCCATTCCAATCCTCGGAACTGCTACTGTTGTTGGATTGTTAGTTAGTTTTATTCAGTCCATTACAAGTTTACAGGAACAAACTCTTACTTTCGTACCCAAGTTGGTCTGCGTATCCTTGGCTATTGTTCTTTCTGCTAATTTTATTTTAAAAACTTTGACTGAATTTTGTATTTCGATGATTAATATGATTCCTACAATGGCCCAGTGACAATAGAGGCCGGTCAGATCGTTGTTTGGGTTCTTGTTTTTTTAAGGACAGGTGCTTTTTTTATGGGAATTCCGCTTTTCGCAGGGAAAATGATACCTGTGAAAATTAGGACTGCTTTTGGTTTGATTCTGTCGCTAATTATAAATCCATTGGTACCTGCTAATCTTGAAATAGCTGATCATTTTGCTGGAGCCATTATTTTGTCAATTAATGAAATTTGTATTGGGCTGCTTCTTGCAATGGTAGTTAGAATGGTGTTTTTTGCTGTGGAATTAGCTGGTCATCTAATTTCTTATGAAATTGGGCTTATGGCAAGTAACAGTGTAAATCCCCTCCTTGGTTCATCAGATTCTACTATCACTACACTTTTATATTATTTCAGCCTTTTGGTTTTTTTCGTTCAGGGGATTCACTATGATGTCCTCAAGGCGTTTGTTATGAGTTTTGAAATTCTTCCTATTGGATCATTCTTCCTTACTGTTAATCCTACACTAGAATTCGTTGAGGAGGTAAGGCAAGTATTCATTTTAGGAACCTTAATTGCAGCTCCTTTTATTGCCTTAAACTTTTTGATTAATGTTTCTTTTGCTGTTCTAGGTAAAGCAGTTCCAAAAATGAATGTCTTTATGACAAGTTTTGCTATTCGCATTTTATCAGGTCTTGTTTTGTTAGTTTCTTCAATCCTGTTGATAACCTCATACATTATTGACGGTAGTCGAAGGTCGGTAGAAGTTATGCTTGATATTATTCAACCTGGCTAGTCGGTGTCTGATGTAGATAAAAGTTCAAAGACAGAACCGCCAACTGCTAAGAAGTTAAGCGAGGCAAGGTCAAGAGGGCAATTTGCAAAGGCTCCTGAAATAGGAATGACGCTCACGCTATTGGCCGGTTTGATCGTCATTCTTTTTTACGCTGCAACTAAGGCAAAAGAGGTAATGGTATTTACTAAGTCTTTATTTGAAAACCTTCACAAAGTAACTGCAACACAGGAAGGAATTGCTAGTTTGTTGGTCAATTCTTTTAAGATGTTAGGTTGGGTTGTTTTTCCGATGTTAGCTTTAACTTTTGTTGCTGCTTTCGTTGCAGAAGGATTACAAACAGGCTTTAGATTAACCCCAAAAGCTGCAGAACCTAAATTTAATAAGTTAAACCCAATAAGTGGAATTAAAAGAATTTTTGGCATTAAAGGACTTAAAACATTCATGATAGATTTCTTGAAATTCACATTTATTGGAATTGTGGTTTGGCTAACTTTAGCCCTCTTTTTGGATGATCCAATTTTTTATGCTCCTGTACCGATTCAGCACATACCAATCTTTATTTATGAATTGTTTGTGGTCATGTTCGCAATTCTAGTCCTGATGCTTCTAATCATAGCGATTATTAATTATTTAATAAAAAAGAAGGAAAATGATGATGAAATGAAAATGACCAAAGAAGAAGTCAAAGAAGAAAATAAGAGCAAGGAAGTTTCTCCTGAGGTAAAATCAGCTCAACGAAAGAAAGCTCTCGAACTTCTTTCAGGTCAAAATTTGGCCGATGTGGGTACCGCAGATGTTGTTGTGACCAATCCGACGCATTATGCTGTTGCATTGAAATATGAAAAAGGCATGGATCTTGCTCCAGTGGTTGTCGCGAAAGGAGAAAATCTATTGGCCAGAAGGATAAAAATTTTAGCTGCAGAGTACGAAGTACCTACCATTGAGAACAAACCAGTGGCTAGGGCTTTATTTGCTCTCGGGAGAGTTGGAGAGGCTATACCTCTTGATTTTTACCAGGTTGTTGCTGAAATATTGGCACAGGTTTATAAAACTCATGCATACTATTTTCACAGATTGAAGGCGAGGAGACTTTTGGCCAAACCAATTAATTAATATGCAAAGTTTTTTGAGCAAATTTAGATCAACTTTTGCAAGGTTTGGAGGTAATTCAGACCTTGGTTTCGTTTTTGGTTTGTTCGGGGCAGTATTACTTCTAGTTGTTCCAGTGCATAAGGATATTTTGAGTGTTCTTCTAGTTGTAAGTATTGCGATTTCTTTGATCATATTACTCACTGTTATTTATGTAAAAGATCCCCCAGAATTTTCAGTTTTTCCAACTTTGCTTCTTTCTGTTACTTTGTACCGTTTAGGTCTCAATGTTGCTTCTACTAGACTTATACTACTGGATGGAGATGCTGGTTCGGTAATCGAATCTTTTGGAACTTTTGTTGTTGGAGGAAATTATGTCGTAGGTACTGTTATATTTTTAATTTTAGTCATCATTAATTTTGTAGTTATTACAAAAGGTGCTGGAAGAATTGCCGAAGTTACTGCCAGATTCACTCTTGATGCAATGCCGGGTAAGCAAATGTCGATCGATGCCGAGATGAACTCGGGTGTTATCACAGAAGCAGAAGCTCTTGCGAAGCGTGAAAGGATACAAAAAGATGCTGATTTTTACGGTTCGATGGATGGAGCTAGTAAATTTGTAAGAGGGGATGCAATTGCGGGTATTTTTATTACCGTGGTCAACATAATTGGAGGAATTCTTATCGGCTACTTTCAAAAAGATATGACCATGACAGGTTCTTTGGAAAAATATACCATCTTATCGATTGGTGACGGTTTGGTTAGTCAGATTCCCGCCATTATAATATCTATTGCAGCGGGTATTTTAGTGACTCGTTCTTCTGAGGAAGCAAACTTAGGAGAATTTGTAGGAAGGCAGCTCACTATTTATCCAAGAGCAATAGCTATTGCCGGTGGAATGCTTTTGTTATTTGCATTCTTTCTGTCGGAAACTTTTTGGCCATTTTTTATACTATCTATTATTTGTTTAGCTTCTGCTTACTACTTCAATAAAATTTCAAATGCTGAAGACTCCAGCATAGAAGAAATTGGACAGCCTAATGTTGGAGTTGGCCTTACACCTGCCAAAAATGCGGGGCAAATCCCTCCTTCTGCCTTGCCCAATGATGGTGAGCAGGAGCCTAAATTGTCTCCCATGGAAAGTGCAATTGAGCAGGAAGTATTTGGTTTGGAAATGGGGTACGGTTTACTTATTTTGGCCGATAAGAAGAAAGGTGGCGATTTACTCGACAGAATAACTGGAGCTCGAACAAATTTTGCTCGTGAGATGGGCATGCTTCTCCCGACTATAGGAGTCCGGGATAACATTGAACTTGAGCCAAATGAATATCGTTTTCTTCTTCGGGGGAAGGAAATAATACGATCAACTGTCGTACCTGATAGAGTTCTAGCCATGAGTATGGGTGGTGGTGATGCTAGTAAACTGAATGGAATTCCGACTATAGAGCCAGTTTTTGGAATTCAGGCAATGTGGATTCCAGAAGATGAAAGAAGAAATGCAGAGATAGAGGGCTGTACTGTTGTTGATCCAGCATCTGTTTTGGTGACTCATCTTGCTGATGTTCTAAAAAACAGCTCTTATTTGATTCTTGAGAGGGAAGGAACTCAAAGATTGTTGGATTTAATTAAGGATAAAAACCCTACTTTAGTCAGTGAACTTCTTCCTGATTTGGTTAATGTCGGCATCATACAAAGAACATTGCAGAATTTATTAAGGGAGAAAATTTCAATAAAGAACCTTACTATCATTCTTGAAACAATTGCCGATATGGCGAACATTACCAAGAATCCGGATGATCTCTCTGAGCAGGCTAGAAAAAGGTTAGGAATGTATTTTGTGAAAGAGTATGAGGTTGAACCCAACAAGTTACTCGCTATGACTTTTGAGCCTAGGCTCGAACAGACTTTAATAAGTAGGGTGAAAAGAAGTCAGTTTGACATTGGTTTAGTTATGGATCCCAGTCTGACAGAGGGTATCATAAATGATATTGAACCAAAAATAAAAGAAATGACCGAGAGGGGACTTTCTCCTATTATAGTTACAACTACTGAGTTAAGGTTGGCATTTCGCCGTTTTATGGAACCCTCATATCCTCAACTCGTTGTCCTCGCTTACCAGGAGTTACCTACAGAAACTCAAATTGAGCCATTCGGGGCAATCGCTGTTGAAGATCAATCCTTGCCTCAGGATATTATATCTGCAATGGAAAAATCCACTAATAATGAGAATCCAGAAGAATTGACCGTTGCTGCGTAATATGGATACTTTATCAAATAAAGAGACAGATTCGAACGCGGGCAAAAGATTTCGCCTAACTGTAAAATCTGCCGAAGAAGCTGTACGCGTAATCCGAGAAAAGTTGGGGGATAATGCTAGAGTATTATCGGTTCGTCAGATTGGGGGTGAGGGCTTGAAGAGATTTATATCATCTCCAAAATTAGAAGTTATTGCTGAGATTCCTTCTGAAAATGATGAGTCTGAACTTCCCGAAACTGAATTGATAGAAAATTCAAAACTTCCTACAACCTCTAGCCCGGAAAACTCAGTCATTCCTTCAAATCAAGAAACTCAAGAAAATACAAACTCGGTTGAACCTAATCAATTGAGTGAAAATGAAAGTTTTGATTCCCACCAAACAGACTCTATTAAAATTTTGACTAAAGCTGGATTCGATGAACAATTAATTCGAGATATTGAAGCTTGGTCCAATTGGAGAGAATTTAAAGATATGTCTCTGGCTGACACTTTAAAGGAAATCACTGTTGGCTTAACTGATAGATACAAATCTCTCGAAAATAAGAGTGTGGGTGATAAAATAGCTCTAATTGGAGCCCCAGGTGTTGGAAAGACCACAACTCTCTGTAAATTCCTTGCTCATGATGTTTTCATGAACAAGAAGAGCCCGAATGTTCTTAAGGTAGAAAATGGTGTTCCGAATCCGGATGATGCACTAAGAATTTTCTGTGAGGTTGTTGGTGTCACTCTTTTTCGTGAGGCAGAAAAGGTGCCAGATGCTTCTTTCGATAACCCACTATATTTGGATTTCCCTGGACTTTCACTCGGTCAGTTGGATGATTGGATCGAAACATCAAAAACACTTGATGCACTAGAAGTTCAAACCCGTGTCCTTGTACTTAATTCAGCATATGATAAGCAAGTACTTAACAAATCGCTCAACCTCGGTAGCCGTGTTGGGGCAACCCATTTAGCTTTTACTCATTTTGATGAATTAACAAATTCTACTAAATTGTGGCCAATGATTTTGAGGAATAATTTTACTCCTCTTTGCGTTTGTAATGGCCAGAATGTAACAGGTGATTTCAGCACCAATGTTTTAAATCAAATGATTGCTAGAACATTCCCCGAAGAATTGTATGCAAGGGGATTTTCTTCATACAGAAAAGTTTAAATAATGAACAACGACGCTCGATTTTTCTTCTATTTGTCAGGTTTTACCGGTTTTTTATTTTTCTTCTTCTTTGCTTTGATTATTTCAGAAGATATGATCAAAACACTTGTTCTCGCCTCATTTGGGTGTTTATTTTTTTCGATTGCAGGCAGGTTTTTATTAAGATTTATATTGAATTCAATTCTCTTAAATTCTGATTCGTCCAACCCTTCTGAAATGTCTTCATCTGCTCTACACAATTCCCTTGAACAAGATCCAGTTTCACTTACGAAGGCAAGCAACTCTGCGGCGTCGACCGATTCTCGTCCATTGGTAGAAGCACAAGCTTAATATTAAATGAATCTCACAAGTGCAAAAAAGAATACTCCGGAAAGCCAGTCCATGGTGAGTAATTCTTCTCGCATGAAAGAAGCGGCTATGAAATACAAAGAATCAATGGCTGATAAGAAATTGAGGGATCAGCTAATTGAGGATTATCTTCCTTTGGTAAAGTCAATTGTATCCAGAATGAAATACCATTTTCCTGATTACTATGAAATGGAGGATATGTATGGCATCGGAGTAAAATCACTCATTACTGCTGTAAATCAATTTAATCCCTCCAAAGGGAAATCATTTGGAAATTATGCGGCGTTGAGAATTAAAGGTTCTTTACTTGATGAACTTAGAAAAATTGACTCTTTGCCAAGAGCAAATCGAGCCAAAGCAAAATCTTTGCAGGCTACAATTTCCGAATTAGAATCTAAATTTAAAAGATCGGTTACTGTTGATGAAGTAAGGAAGGAACTTGATTTAAGCCAATCAGAGTACGAAGTTCTTCTTCATGAAACGCAACCAATCACTTTTGTTCCTTTCGATGGACCTATTCATTCAAGTTCTTCTGAAGAAGATTCCACTTCTTTATCCGACACTATAGCAGACCCGACCGAACAGGATGCTCTTGAACAGACTGAACATCGGGAAAAAGTGGTTCTTCTCAGGGATGAAATCAAAAAACTCCCTGATCCACAAAAGAAAATCTTAATGTTATATTATTACGAAGAACTTAAGTTATCTGAAATAGCTCATGTTTTTGGGTTGTCAGAAGGACGAATTAGTCAAATTCTATCACAATCTGTGTTGACATTGCGCTCACACTTTCAATCACTAATTTAAAAATATTTTAATGCTATGTTGCTTGCAGTAGGAATGGTTATCGTTTTCGCTTCCTGTATTGGTGGTTTTATGACTGCTGGTGGAAATCCGATATCTCTTGTACACCCAGGAGAAATTATGATTATTTGCGGGATTGGGCTCGGTATTCTTGTCGTTTCAAGCCCGACAAGCGTATTGGTTGGTCTCAAAATTGATATCATCAAGGCTTTCAAAGGTGGCATTGCCAGTAAGGATAAGTTTATCGACTTACCTGTTTTGCTCTATGAACTATTCATGCTGGGTAGAAGAAAGGGCACTCCTGCATTAGATGAGCATGTTAGTGATCCTCAGAACAGTACAATTTTTACTAAATATCCTTCTTTTTTGAACGATGCTGGTTTAGTCGAATTTTTATGCAATTCACTTAGACCAATTGTTGATGGTAGATGTAAACCAGCAGAGATTGGAGGGATTTTAAAAGCTGAACTTAGTAGCCGAGAGGCAGAAGCGGGTCGTTCCATTAAGGCTATTGAGATGATTGCTGACGCTTTGCCGGGTGTTGGAATTGTTGCTGCTGTGCTTGGTATTATTAATACCATGTCGAATTTAGAAGACCCTTCTTCAGTTGGTGCTAAAGTTGCAGCGGCCCTGAGTGGTACTTTCCTTGGAATTTTCTTGGCTTATGGAATCGGTATACCACTCGGACGCTTAGTGTCCTTAAATCAGACACAAGAATTTTTATACTACCATATTGTTGAGAGATCTGTTTCTGGTTTTGCAACCGGATTGTCTCCCATTATGGCAGTCGAAATTGGTCGTAGGTCTTTGGACAATCTGATTCAGCCTACTGCTGACGAACTTGAAGAAAAATGTAAGGACGCAGCCAAAGGGGGCTGATATCTTTTCTTTGGAAGATATGTCTACTTACTTCAAAAAGAGTCAAAAATTTCTATCTGGAAGTCACGGGGGTGCCTGGAAGGTTGCCTATGCTGACTTTGTTACTGGAATGATGTCTCTATTTCTTGTTTTGTGGATTTTGTCACAGGATGAAGAAGTAATCATTGCAACAACTCGTTTTTTTCGAGATCCTTACAAGGCTGGTGTTCCTAAGTCTACTCCAATTGAGCAAAAAGATGCTCGTCCAGGAAGTATGGTTGATCAGATAGTTGGTAGATCTGACACTACAATGAGAAACACTGACGATACTACATCCATTGATATCGATGTGTTGCATAGAATTGCTCAAGACTGGTTTCAAAGATTAAAACTTCATGAGATTGACGATTCAACTATGCAGATTGAAGCGACTTCGGAAGGTCTTAAGGTAACACTTTTTCATGGTGACGAAAAACCACTTTTTGAAACATCCTCCTCAGAATTAACTACATATGGAAGAAAAGTAATGCAAAGAATGTCTTGGTTACTCTCACAACATGTCCTGGTTTACAGAGTAGATTCGCACTGCAATGACTTGCCTGAAAGTATTGGCAACAAGCCTGGTTCTAATCCTTGGTCAATGTCCTTGGATCAAGGTACAGAGGTTACAGATGCCCTTGTTCATTATTCTGCCGGGGAACTAGATGGAAAACTGGAAAGAATTACGGGTCACGGTTCAACAAAACCAAATAATTTACGCTATCCAAATCAGCCTGAAAAAAACAGAAGGGTTGAGTTAAGTCTTGTTTTGGATATGAGCAAAGAAGATCTTGCTCAACCAAAATAAATTTCCGTTACTTGAACTTCTAAATTTATATTATGGAAAGTTATCTATCAGGAAGGGGTTCGAATGCTCATGAGGGTAATTCCGATGAATCTGCGAGTTCGTTCAGTCCATATTTGACCGACCCAAATAAACAACTATCCGAACCTGCTACAGAGTCACCAACTCAAAAAAATTTAGACACTGAGACAGAATTGATTCATCAAGATGATAGCGGTATTAAGGTAGAAGTTGTTTCGGTAGATGGATCTCCAGTTAATATACTTATTCATATACCTGATGGACGAATAATTGACCTCAACTGCGAATACTAAGTTATTTCGCAGATTAAGGTTCCGCATCTTGTTCTTATTGGCATGTTTATTGCTTTCATGCATGCGTGAATTTATCTTTATACGAAAACGCTTCTGCTTTAAGAGGATTAGAGCAATATCAAAATGTTATCGCTAATAACATCGCTGCTAGTCATGTAGCAGGATTTAAAAAAGTCGCGGTAAGCTTCGAAGCGGTTGAAGGTGGTGAAATTGCTCGTAGTACTCATGATCGTTTGAGAAATGAAATGCCCGGTTCTTTTCCAGTCATGAAAAACCAGGTCGATTACAACGAGGGTGAAATGAAGGAGACAAATAATCCTATGGACTTGGCTCTCAGGGGTGAAGGTTTTTTTGCCCTGCTTAACCAAAATGGTGATGCGGTTTACACCCGTGATGGACAATTTTATATCGATTCTCAAGGTATCATGGTAAATAGCATGGGGCACCAGTTTTCTGACGATGGTGGAGCAAATATTCAGACTATTCCTGGTGGGGGTGATTTGACCATTGATAAAGAAGGTCAAATTTTTCAAGGTGATCAAAATATTGGTAAACTCGGTGTTTTTTCTTTCGAAAACCCTCTTTTAAATCTTCAAAAGGTGGGTGGTGGATTTGTAGCGAAGGACCCTGAAGTTACGCCAGAACCTACCGAACCTACTCAATTCACGGTGATGCAGGGATACCTTGAATCAAGTAATGTATCTGCGATAGAAGAAATGATAGGATTAATTGAGGTCTCAAGAGCTCACGAAGCCAATCAGAAAATGATTCAGGCTTTTGATCAAAATATCGGTAAAGCAATAGGAACTTTAGGACAAACTTCATAACCATTATTACTTATTTCTCATGAATTTATCTTTATACTCGGGTGCTACTGGAATGCAGGCTCAGCAAATGAACCTGAATGTCATTTCAAATAATATAGCAAATGTAAATACTACCGGATACAAGAAGAACAAAATCGAATTTCAGGATTTGCTTTATCAAAACCCAAGACAATCTGGTGGACAAACAGGTGCAGGAAATGTTGTTCCTACTGGTGTTGAGATGGGAAACGGTACTAAAGTTGTATCAACCGCAAAAATATTCACTCAGGGCCAACTTACTCAAAGCGGCGAAAAAATGGATATTGCGATTGATGGTGTTGGTTTTTTTCAAGTCGAAAAGCCTGATGGTACAGAAGCTTACACGAGAGATGGTGCTTTTAAAGTCGGTCCTGATGGTCAAATAACAACTGCAGATGCGTTGCCTTTGGCTGCCGGTCTTCAAATTGATCCCGAAGTAACTAATGTTTTTGTTTCGCCAACTGGAGAAGTGTCTGTTGAAACTGCAGACGGTACTCAGATTATTGGCCAACTTGAGTTAGTTCGTTTTCCTAATCCTGCTGGTTTGAAGGCAACCGGAGGTAATCTTTTCATTGAAACTGAGGCAAGCGGAGCTCCTGAAATTGGTGCTCCAGGAGAAAATGGGTTCGGAGTTTTACAGCAAGGCTATCTTGAAATGTCCAATGTAAATGTTGTTGAGGAGATGGTTAATATGATTATCGCACAAAGGGCATATGAGATTAATTCTAAGTCCATACAAACATCTGACGATATGCTAGCTAGAGTCAATCAGCTGAAAAGGTAGGCGATGCGATATTTCTATCTGTATTTTTTTCCTTTTAGCCTAGCTTTTGCAGACCTTAACAGATTTGTTGATTCCTTTGATTTCGACCCCGTTCAGTCGGAAGTTAAGGTTTTGACAAAGTCTTCCGCGTATATTTCATCCAACCCATATAACCGTTCATCCAACCAAGGCTTTAACAAGAATTTAGTTTTAAATTTGGATCGAGAGACTTTAGAAAAAAGTTTGGGCGAGAGCATCTCTCATCGATACCAGGCTTCAGGTAAAGTGGTTGCTTTCCTAACTAGAGCTTGGACACCCCTGAAGGTTAGCTCTAATTTTATTTTAAAGATATCTGATTCTTCTCCCGATCAGTTGTCGCCAAGTGTATTCACTAGATTTAGTATTTGGGATAACGGTAAGTTAATTGGTAATTTTGCTGAGCCTTTAAGATTAGGTCATTATGTAGATGTCCTTTTTTCTAAATCTCCTGTTCAGCGTGGTGCCCGATTAAGCAATGTAGAACTTAGTAAGAGACCAGTTGACATTCTAAAGCAATACGCTGGTGCAGTTCCTGCCGGTTCAAATATTAATGGATATCAGTTCGCAAATAACATCAAAGCAAATTCTCCAATTAAATGGAATTTACTTTCAAAAGTTACCTTGGTGAAAAGAGGTCAAATAGTTGATGTTTTTGCTTCTGGAAATGGGATCTATGTTACTATGAAAGGCATGGCACTCGAAAATGGGGTAGCTGGTGGAGATGTCACGGTAAAAAATCTTTCATCTAAAAAAGAATTTCAAGCTAAGGTTCTCAATGAAAACAGTGTTAAGGTGCACTTATAATATGATCAAAATTCTCACAATTATTCTTTCCTTGTTTGTTTTTAACAATCTTTCTGCTACTTCCTTGTGGATAAAAAGTACCAACAATGAAAAAGGGCTTTATGGAGACAAAAGGTCTTTTTCAGTTGGCGATTTAATTACTATAGATGTTGGGGAAAGTTCCTCTCTTGCAGCCTCTCAAAATTCAGTAAGAAATCGACAATCTCAAATCGAAAATGCTGTTAAACAGTTTCTTTTTGCCAACAGTAAGATGGGTACGCACAACGGTGGTTTGCCAGGTACTGAAATTGAGACCAAAAGTAGTAATAAAGGTGGTGGATCCATTGCAAATACCAAGGATCTTAAGGGTAGGGTAAGTGTTGTTATTATCGATGTTTTGCCAAATGGCGTATTAGTATTGGAAGGAGCTAGGATGGTAACTTTTTCCGGTGAAAGTTACTATGCAGTTTTGAAAGGTATGGTTAGGCAGGAAGATATTGGGATAGGTTTTAGAGAAGGTCTGAGATATAGAAATATTGTTTCTTCTCAGTATATTGCTGATGCCCAAATTGAATTTGTTTCCAAGGGGAGTTTAAACGATGCTCAAAAGGAAAGTTGGTATCAAAGAATAGCTTCAGTCATTAATCCATTTTAATTCATGTTGAGTTTGTTATTTAAATTATTTCTTATCGGATGCCAATTTTTCTTGGCATCCTCCTTTGTTTACAGTGCTCGGATTAAGGATTTGACTGATGTGCGTGGGTCAAGGAGTAATCAGCTTTATGGCTACGGTATCGTAACTGGTCTTGCTGGCCAGGGTGATTCCAGAATTGAATATACCGAATTAGGTGTTTTGAACGCACTTGAAACTTTAGGTATACGGGCAGACAAAGCAGATAAGTCAAGAAACATTGCTGCTGTTATGGTTACTGCTGACATTGGACCATTCGCAAAGGAAGGTTCAAGGATGGATGTAACAGTTTCCTCCATTGGTAACGCGGATTCTCTACAGGGAGGTATCTTGCTTCAGACTCCTCTTTATGGTGCAGATGGAAAAGTTTACTCTGTGGCACAAGGAGCCGTTTCCATTGGTGGGTTATCCGCTGGAGGAGGAGGAGGTGCAAATGTTCAAGTCAATCATCCGACAGTTGGCATAGTAAGCAATGGTGGTTTAGTCGAACGCGAGATAGAAAGTAAAGTTCTAACAAGTGGAAGTGAAATTGAACTTATCCTCAGATCGCCTGATTCTTTAACTGCAGTTAAAATAGCTGACGCTATAAATAAATTTTATCCTGGGACATCATTGGCGGTGGATGGCGGGGTAGTAAATGTAAGGGTACCAAATGAGTTTCGTGGTCAGACTACTAATTTTTTGGCTGCATTAGGTGGAATTGATGTAAAACCAGATGTTCCTGCACGCGTTATAATCAATGAGAGAACTGGAACAATTGTAGCCACTCAGAATGTACGGATTTCTCCCGTTGCCGTAAGTAGTAGCAATGTTACCATTTTCTTAAATCCAACCACAGGAGTTAGTCAACCTTTGCCTTTTTCACAGGGTGCAACCACGATCCTAGAGGGAGAAAATGCCGAGTTAATTGAAGAAGTTGGTCGTTTTGAGCCCTTGGACGAATTAGATCCACCAGGTGCATCAACAGTTAATGAATTGGCTTCAGCCTTAAATAAGCTTGGACTTACCACACGTGAAATGACTTCTATATTACAATCGATCAAGAATGCTGGAGCACTGCAAGCTGAGTTAATCATTAATTAGTCAAGTTTATGGAATCTGATGCAATAGGTAAGCAATATGTTGGGATGGACTCATCCATACTCATGGAGATGGCTCATTCAAAAACTACAACACATGACCAGAAAGTTGCAGCGGTCAGTGACCAGTTTGAATCTGTTCTAGTGAAACAGTTTTTGAAGGAAGCTTTAAAGCCTATGTTTAAAGGAGTTTTTAATGAGGATGGTGGTGCACACCGAATGTACAGGCATTTTTTTACTGACGCTATTTCCGAAAGTATTACCCAGGGAGGGGGCTTTGGTGTATCAACTATTCTTCAACAACAATTACAAACTAAACAAGGACCGGATAGTCCTGACATTAAGAAATAATTTAAAATGGTTCAGCTTGCTCAGAAACCGAATTCTAGTTTGTCCTTTACTTGGGAAGATCTTCTTTCTCTCTTAAGAGATGAGCTTCAAGAGTATGGCAGCTTGGTAGGATTACTAAATGCTCAACAACAAAGTATTCTTGACCGACGCACTGAAAGTCTAATGGAAATCAATCAGTCCGTTCAGACCCAAATGGAAGCTAGTCAAATTCTTCAGAAAAGAAGGCAGGGTTTTGTCACATCGTTGGCTCATTCAATGGGAGAGCCCAGTGATACAAGTCTTAATCAATTGGTTGAGCATTTTCCTCTTGTTACCCAGCCTATGTTTGAGAGTATCATTGAGGAAATAAATAAATTAATTTCTCAGATCAGACATAGAATTTCGCAAAATCAAAAGATATTAGCTCGTTTAAGTGAAGTAACAGATAAATTACTTTCTGTGACGGATCCTAAATCACATTCTAAAACCTATAATCGTTCAGGTGATACTGTTCATCTTTCTCCAAATAGCCGATCGTCCTTGAACGAATCAGCCTAATTTTATATCGTGGGACTTTTAGGAGAAATAAGCAAAAATTCTGAAGCACTCCGCTATCATGCACGGACTGCAGAAATTGCTGGTCAAAATCTTGCACATGTAAATGATGAGTCATATGCTAGACAGCGAGTGCTTGCTAGGGAAGGAGTCATGCATACTTCTTTTGGAGGATTGCTGACTTCTGGACTTGAAGCAGGTGGTATTGATCATGCGAGAAACCATATCTTAGACTCTCGAGTAATTAGTGAGAAAGGAGATGGAGCATCTTTAGCAGCACAACAAGAGATTTTACAATTATTACAAAGTGCATTAGGCGAAAAAATTAACAGACAAGGTGTAAATGTTGGACTTGATGATTTACATGAAAGTGATCTAGCACCTGGCAGTCTCACCAGAGCTTTGAATGATTTTTTTAATTCTTTTCAGGAACTTTCTGCTTCACCCTATGAGCCAACTATTAAGCAGGAAATTTTTCATAAAATTGAAACTTTGACCAAAAGGTTCAATGAAGCTGGGCATAGTTTGGAGCAAATAGAATACGATATTTCTGAAGTTATCAAGAGGTCGACAGAACAGATAAATATTTTGCTTTCTCAAATTCATGAAGTTAATACTCAAGTTCGCCGTTTTGAACTTCTTGATCAAGGCAAAGCAGTATCTTACCGAGATCATCGACAAAAGTTGCTAGAGGAGTTGGGTAGCTACATGGATTTTAAACAAGAGGATGATATTTCTGCAACTACAGGCGAGGTTTCTGGCTTTGTAAATCTTTTTGTTGATGGCAAAAATGGAGAAAAAATAAATATTTTGGATTCCAAAGGGGCAAAGTCTCTCTCAAATCAATGGGGACAAGAGTTCTCAATTCCTGCACCTAATGATCCTGCGGGTACTTCAGCATTGATAAGGGCTAAGATTGATTCGAATGGACAGCTTGGAAGACTTGAAGTTTTGAAAGGTGGTTCGAAGTATGATGATTCTAAAGGACCATTTCTTGTCAGCATTCTTCCCCCTAAACCAACTGAGCAATTAACTGTACAAGCTCAAGATGCAGTGCAACAGGAAGGGGAAGTTGCGGTCCCAGTTAATCAGCAAGTGGCACCGATCCAGATGGCAAATCAACCGGTCGATGTTGGTAATGAAATTGCTCCACAAACTGGTGGAGATATCGCCAGTACTACTCCAAATGATCCGGCCTCCAGTTCCAGGAAAATTGGTGAAGTTTTTTTTGAGGGTGGGAGTTACTATCAGGCACTCGTTAATACAGAAAAAGGCGATTTGTTATCAGATGAATCTCGTTTCATGGCAATTGCCAATGTGCCAAATGGGATCATTAAAGAAACGAAAAGAACCTTTTCCGATGTAGACTTTATATCTAAAGGTGAGCAGATTTATTACGAAGGAAAAGTTTATCAGGCTACCACGGATGTTGGAGCAGTATCCAATGAGCTGGGGGTTGTCGATCCTGCAACGGATTCGGTTCTAAGCTCTAGAAATTATTCCAAAGGTGAGGTATTTTTATTTAATGATATTTATTATCAGGCTTCCCAAAATATTTCCAAAGGAGCAGAATTCTCATCTCTTTCTAATGTAGCCGGAACTGTTGATCAGACCGGAGTTGTTACAATAGGAAATGCACTTCCACAAAGATCGAATAGCCTAAATATAGCTTGGCCTAACGGACAGGGATTAACTGCTGGATCTGTAATCTCATTTGTCGATCCAAATGCTCCTTCTGGATCGCAGGGTGATTTTTACATGGCTGTTGCAAATGTAGATGCAGCAACTACCGAACTACCACATTCTTCCTCTAATTTTATTCGTTTAGGTGCATTTGTTGATGACACTGTTGCAACTGTCCAATCTTTGCCTGAGCAGGTTACTTTTATACAAAATGCACAACAGGTTACTGAACTCCAATTAAATTTTGATTCGGGTAAAATTTATTATGATGAAGCATCATCAACGCATTTTTTAGTTAAAGCCAAGCCGAATGCTATATCAGGTGAAGCACAAATTAACTTATTTAACCCAAACGATGCAATTTGGAAGAATAACTTTCATATTTTCAAACCAGATGCTAATTCCGGACTTCCACCAACATCAGTATTGAGAAAGTCAAGTCCTGGCGGTTTTAATATAAGTAATGGTTCTTTGCAGGAATTAAATATTGGTGTCGCTGAAGCGATTATCCAGAATGGTGAAATTAAAGGTTTTAATATTCTAAGCACATCAAATAATTTACCTTCAACAGATGCACTCTTTGTTAATGGTGTAGAGCTAGAACTAGAGTCAGGTTCTTTACATGGTTATCAAAAAGCTCGCCAAGTTGAACTTGAGGATTATCGGATTTCATTGAACAATCTAGTTTCAAAATTTGTCACCCAGATTAATGGAATTTATAACCCTAATGATGCCCCAGGTGAATATCTATTTGGATTTGAGGCTAATTTAACCCGTCCAACCATGGGGCGTAATGTCATCATGGAGGAAGAATTTGGACTTTATGGTGTCGAAGGTAATGGGGAGATGAAGTTATTTAGAAATGAAGTTTCTATGACTTTGGCTTACGCAGAAAATGACACTTTCACTGTTACTAGCACCACACCGGTAATTCCAGTAGAGCTAAGGGAACGGTTCGAGGGAACAGGTTATATAATTAGGGATACAGTTGATGGACAGTTGCAACTTGAGGATACTAATTCTGGTTCTTTGTATACCTTTTACGGAAGTGCGAAAAAGATGCAGAATGTTACCATGGAAACGGATAATGCGTATGCTGGAGAAGACTTGTTGATTGGCACAGCAGATGATGGTCGTTCGGTTATGTTGGCATATGAAAATATTCCTTTTCGATTAGAACAGGGCGATAGTGAATTCCTATTAGGGGATAACTTCTCTTTTGATGCTGTTTTAGCCAACGGTTGGAATCTGGCTAGTTCTCTTATTGTTGATAATGATTTGTCAGCAGAAAGTATTGTAGCTAGCTTAGATTTTGATCAAGGCTCTAATGATATTGCTCTAGCCATTGCAGAGTTAGGGAATAATGAATTTGCCAAAGATATTTCGGACATAAATGCTGATATTGGCAATTCTTTGTCTGATCTTAGCGATAACATAGACCATCAAAAAACGATAGAAAATCTTCTTCTTGAACAAAGAAACGCAGTGAGTTCAGTTTCAATAGACGAAGAAGTAGCGGATTTGATGCAATTCCAAAGATCCTTTCAGGCATCCTCTAGAGTCCTAAATACCCTCGACAAAATGTTAGAACTCGTTGTTATGGGACTCCTCAAATAAATAAATGAGATTACCCAACATAACATCAAGCGACGCGATTATCCAAAAGATAAAGGAATTGGATCAGCAAAGATTCAAGCTTGATGCTCAAATTTCGAGCGGTCAGAAACTTACTTTACCCGAAGACGATGGGATGCGTTTGGGGCGTGTGATCCAATTGGAAACACAAAAGGGGCAACTTACTCAGTACCAAAGGAATGCATCCTACGCTAAAGAATACCTTGATGCTGGACATTTGAACCTAGATAAACTGAGAGAACTAAATCAGCGAGGGCAGGAAATTGCTAGAACCGCCGGGTCGAGTCTAAATGGTCCTGCCATGGAGACTTATGGTTATGAGCTAAACGAATTAATTGAGGAGGCTTTGAATAGAGTAAACTCTACTCATCGAAAGCAGTCATTATTTGGCGGTACAAAGTTAAAACCCGAATTTAGTAATTCTGAAATTCTTTTAGGTAAACGAGAGTCAAAAACATTTTCTTTCAATGAGGTCGGGATTCTTGGTAATGATGGAAAAAGAAGAGTTGAAAAGGATGAAGTTATTATTTTTGAACTAAACGGTCGTGAGTATGTAGTTCAGTCAAAACTAAATGGTTTGAGCACTCAGACTATTGCCACGAGATTACAGGACTTGATCAATAATGATACTGAATTACTTTCCGATTCTCCGTCTTATGAAACTTCGGAGTATAAAGCTTTTGTAAGAGGTGTTTCCAGCAGTAATATTTCTCGTAATCCTAATGCTAAGTTAGACAGTGAGATTGCCACGAATGGTGATTTAATTGTTTACGGAAGTGTGGGAGAGTCTTTTGGTGCCAGTTCTTCCTACACTACAAAATGGAACCCAAATTATTATTTTCCAGAGCAGTTGGAAGAGAAACTGAATGCGGAAACTGCGTCACGATATCCTGGTGTTAAATATTCTGAACTTGGATTGACCGAAAAAGAACTTGTCGACAACGCTGTTAAGGGAAGTGATTGGACCCGCAAATTAACTGTTAATGATAAACTTGTTGACGGGACATCTTCACTTCAAATTGAACACACCGATGGATGGAGACGGCTTAATATATACAAACAGGGAGATATTGTTGAGCATGATGGTAAACTTTTTGAGTCATTAATTTCTGATAATGTAAATCATTCTCCTGTGAGCAGTGGGATGGATTATTGGAAAGAAGTTGGTAGCGGTTATGATGTCAAAAGAGAAGATTGGAAGTTAGAGGTAGTAGATACGACAAGTAGGTTTTATTACTCTACGCCTGATGGCAAACTTTTTGCTGATTTGTCAGAAGCAAATACTTACGCTCAAAACATTCTTCTTTCTAGTAAAATTCAGGAATATCAACAATCCGATAACCCGGGTGCAGCCTTAGCTACTGACCTTGCAAATACAGTTAAAAGAATTGCTGTACCTGTTAATGAATTTTTGATTAAAGGCTCTGAAAGTGATGGTGCTGTGTTTTTTGATCCTGAAACCCTCGAGTATAAACTTGTAGCAGCAAGTGATGGAGGCTCCATTGTAAAAGGTTCTTTTATAAAGGAAAATGGTCAGGTTTTATCTGTTGAGGAAAAATACAGCAACAATGATGTCATTTTACACGAGGGGCGTTATTTTCTTGTTCAGGATACAACTAAAGTCGATCCTACAAATCTAGAACATATAGTTGAAAACTTTCCTCCTTCGGGAGATATAGTTACCTATAATGGACAAGTTGTTAAGTTGTCTTCAGGTACTCCTCTATCATTAAATGCTGGTCAGTATATTCATGATGATACAAATAATAAATATTATCTTGCCAATCAGAATGTGACTCTCAGTGCAGCAGATATAAATTCTGTACTCAGTCAAGCTACGGCAACTGCTTCCACAATGCCTCGTGATCCAGCTAGTTTGGATCCTTTTAATTCTTCCCCTTTTTTGGCTGGAAATTATATTTCACCAGACAGCCAGACTGTCCTAGTTGCATCCGATGTGATGCGAGGTACATTTGATCCTAAAAAAGACTACGCTATTGGAGATGTTGTATGGGATGGCGTGGATTCAAACGGAGACGGTATATATTTTGAAGTTAAAACCTCTCACTTGGGAGAATGGAAGACTGGTGAAGTTGTGACAAGCGGTGAGACTGCATTCAAAGATGGTAAGCTTTATGAGGCAGTTAACAACCTTACTGCATCGAGTAACAACGAGGCGAACTTCTCTTCGAATTGGAATGAATTGGGCACTCCTCCGAATCCTCCTTCTGCTTCTTTGTTGTCTTCTATGACTGTGGGGACAAAACCTACGAATGTCTCCCCAACTGTCAAAAGTGAGGCAACCACTACCACCAACACCCTTAACAATAAATATTTTAAGGAGGTGAGCACGACAACTAGTCCTGTATCGGTTTATCTGCCCTCTGGTTTGATTGAAATGGGCTATGCACCGGACGATGTGCAGCTTAAAAGCGGACAGTATCTCCACGATACGATAAACAATCAATATTTCGTTGTTAAAAGTAATTCGACTCTGTCTTTGACTGATACTACAGTTAATAGTTCAAATATAAGTGCGAGTCTTCAAAATTTGGTCGCCCTTACAGAAAGATCAGATGGTAGTGTTTTTCTTTTGGGTAACAACTTACCTACCGAGGGTAAAGAGCACATTTACTCAACGGGTAAAAAGCTGGAAGCAAAAGCCGGTGATTATATCTATGACTCAGATAATAACGATTTTTATGTAGCCAAACAAAATATCTCCAAACCTGCAGAGTGGTTGGCTAATTCTCCAGTTGCTTCCGGAGAAATGGCATTAGCTAATGGAAAGCTTTATTTTGCTAACTCTTCAACAAATGCAGAAAACAATACGCTAGCTAATTTTTCAAATAATTGGTCTGAAGCAACAACTTGGAATGAGGGTTTTGCTTACAATAAAGGCGACCACACTTACCGTAATGGAATTTACTATACTGCCAACATTGATTTAAGTCCCACTGATAATACTGCTACGAATTTTGCTTCCAATTGGACACAACAGAACAGTCCTGATTATACTCTGCAGGAAGGTTCACTTTTTTCTAAGATTGGTAGTTCGAATACAGTGCCGGGTCCTCGGTCCGCAAAGCAAGGCGATGATTGGAGTCCTAATTTATCTTATGATTATGGTCAGATTGTCTACCATGAAGGAAAATATTTTCAGTGCCAAAAAAATAGTTTTAATAATTACCTCAATATTCCAAGTTTGTCCGGCGATTTGCCATTAGTTAAACCGAGTGACCCAACGATTCCAACATTAAGTGGTCAAATTGTAGCTAATGATATTTGGTTACAAGTCGAAAAACCTTTAGATCATGTATTCAAATTCAAAGTTCAAAACTCAACAAGTGCTGCGGTGACTATACAACCCGCTGGTAGTTCTGGAGTGGATGCAAAGGCCGAAGCAATTGTTGATTCTGACGGTCAAGTTGTCGGACTTAAAGTTATTGAACCTGGTAGATACTTTTTTGGTTCCTCTAGTACTGGTGAGGTTCCTCCGACATTTCAGAAAGCAAAAGTAATTTTGCAAGATGGTCAGGAAATGGAAGCAGATATTTTATGGGGACAAAACCCAAATGATCCTGGTCCTTACCGTGTTCTTGGCTTCGATATTTCCGGAGATATTCCCCTGAAAGGTACTTCTATGAGTGCGAGTGTGGGAGATACTTTCTCATTTGCAACTGGAACTAAAACTTTTCTTGATCATCGCGACAGTGAAGGAAATGTGATCAATGTTACATACACAGGCAGTGATAAAAATTCCCAATATTACATTGGGAATGAAAGCAAGATTTCAGGCTTTTTAGATGCAGATAATAATGGAACCAAAGAATTAGGGGATGTGGTAAACTCTCTTGTCGACCTTAGAGATGCTTTGGCGAACGCAACTCCTTCCCATTATTCTCAGGCTGTTGAAGATGAGGAGATGAAATTACTTCAGCAGGAAGATAAATTGATCAATAAACTTGGGGAGCTTTCTTCCAGAATGGTCAGAATGGAAACTGTGAGAGCTCACGATGAAGATTACTATGTTCAATTGGATCAAAGAATTTCAAACGATGTAGATATTGATTTATCCGAGGCGATAATGAGATTAACGCGTTTATCTACTTCTTATCAAGCCGCACTACAAATTGGTTCTCAATTACTAAACACCTCTTTACTGAATTATCTTTAATCATACTTGATGAAACTCAAATTAGATGAAGATTCAAATAATCCGGAGTTAAATCAATCCGAGGCTAGAAGTGAGATACAACTCCCACAGGGTTTGTTTGGCTTTGCGGAGATTAGAAAAATGGAGCTGGTTTATGATCAGGAAGAACTTCCGTTTATGTGGCTTCGTGAGCAAAAAAAGGATGGATTAGCCTTTATTGTTTTAGAACCTGGTGGAATCATTTCAGACTATTCACTGGAAATCTCTGATGCGGATGTAAAACTTTTAGATATAACGGGTCCTGAGGATACAATGATTCTAAATATTGTAACTTTACCTCCGGATCAAAGCGGGAAGATTTCACTGAATTTAGTGGGGCCAATTATAGTTAATAGAAGAACATTGGTTGGAAAACAATGCATTATAAATAACCACGAAGAATTTTCAGCACGCCATGTCTTGGATGTCGGCGGAGAAGGTCTCTAATATAGTAAATATCGAGACCTATGTTGATATTATCAAGAAAAGTAGATCAGGGGATAACAATTGGTGATGAAATCGAAATTTCAATCACTAAAATTGAGGGAGATTCTGTAAAGATTGGAATTTCTGCTCCACGATCAATTTCTATTTTACGAAGAGAAATATTAGAGGAAATGCAGTCCTCCAATATTGCTGCTGCTGTTACTAGTTTGCCTAAGCAGGGCAATCTTAAAAGCACTTTGGCTGCTGGTTCGGCAAAACAGCTTATTGCTCAAATGAAGGCTAAAAAAGCTTCTAAGGAAAAAGCTGTCAGCGAATAGCATTTTTATTTTAAGATAGATTTTAATCATGGCCGTTTTTAAGCCTTTTAAAGCAGTTCGCCCAACAAAAAATTTAGCAAAAGAAGTAGCTTCACGCCCTTATGATGTTTTAAATTCTGCTGAAGCGAAAGTTGAAGCAACTGGTAATCCATTCTCTTTTCTTCATGTTGTCAAACCTGAGATTGATTTACCCGATAGCACAGATCCATATTCTGAAGAAGTGTATATTAAAGGCAGAGAAAGTTACCAAAAGTTTTTAACTGACAGAGTTTTATTCAAGGACGAAAAAGCTTCATTTTATATTTATCGACTAACCATGAATCAAAGGAGCCAGACAGGTCTGGTGGGTTGTTGTTTTTTTGAAGAATATTATTCGGGTGTAATAAAAAAACATGAGTTGACCCGCTCTGCTAAAGAGGAAGATAGGGTAAAACATGTTGAATGCTTAAATGCAAATGCCGAACCGGTATTTTTTTCCTACCGTGGAAAGCAAAAAATTAATCTTTTAGTCGAAGAAAATATTAAAAAAACGCCAATATATTCTTTTTTTGCTGAAGATGGTGTTAAGCATGAACTTTGGATTGTTTCGGATAAACAAAATCTTGAAGATATTGAAAATGAATTTGTTGATGTTCCATTTCTTTATGTTGCAGACGGTCATCATCGCACAGCAGCGGCTGCTAGAATTGGACAAAAAAGAAAAGAAAGCAATACTTCGCACAACGGTGAGGAGGAATATAATTTTTTTCTTGCAGTTCTTTTCCCAGAAGATCAATTGAAAATTTTTGACTACAACCGAGTTGTGAGTGATCTCAATGGTTTAAAATACGATCAGTTTTTAGAGAAAGTTAAAGAATCTTTCATTGTCCAGCAAATAGATGAGCAGCATGCTCGTCCTAGTAATTTACGTGAATTTGCCATGTATATGGACAATAAGTGGTATGGTTTGATTGCAAAAGAAGGATCTTGGGACAGTTCAGATCCAGTAAAGGATTTGGATGTGACAATATTATCAGAGAAAATTTTGAATCCCATTCTTAACATTACTGACTTAAGGCAGGATACGCGTATTGATTTTGTGGGTGGAATAAGAGGATTGGAAGAATTGAAGCAAAGGGTTGATTCAGGAGAAATGGAAGTTGCTTTTGCTTTACATCCAGTCTCAATGGAGCAGCTGTTAAACATTGCTGATGCCGGAGAAATTATGCCACCAAAAACTACTTGGTTTGAGCCCAAATTAAGAAGTGGATTATTTATACACGATTTGGAATAAGATTTTTTATCCAATCTTTTGTTTGTCTTTGAACTGAATTTAAAAAAGTGAATTGAAGCTTTTAATACTAAGTTCATTCACTGGAGGCGGTCATAATATGCGGGCAAACGCTCTCAGGGATTGGTTTGAAAAGCAGGGTAATGAAGTTTTAATTTCTCACCCCTTGGAGACTACATTTAAACCATACGCATTTGGGAGTAATTTTTATAATTTTATTCAAAAAAAATTGCCCGCTTTTCATAATATTTATTTTTATTTCCTAGAATTTGCTAACCTTCATAGAAATCCAATTTTTATTTTTGGCACCAAAAAATGGTTACTTGAAATTAGTGATTTTGCACCTGATATTGTATTTAGTGTTCATGCTCATTTGAATCATGGGTATTATCTATTGCTGAAAGAACAATTAGGAAGGTCTTTCAAATTTATGACATATTGTGGTGAAATGTCAGATAGTTCAGGTTTTAGCCGTCATTGGGTAAATCCAAATATAGATAGTTTTCTTGGCCCATTCAAAGAAACTTGTGAAGCCGCTGTAAAAAGGGGGATGCCTGATAGTAAGGTTCATGAAGTTGGTCCACTATTAAGAAAAGCCTTTTATAAAAAACAAAATCAATCAGATAGGAAAAAAATTTTGGAAAAGCTCTCTATTTCAGCTAATTTACCTTTATATCTTCTTGGTACTGGAGCTAATGGTGCAAATCAGCATATACCTGTTTTAAATGCATTAAATAATGAGGATTCAAAATTTCAGGTTGTCGCTCTTTGTGGAAATAACAATAAAGTGTTTAATGAAATAAATAACCTTAAAGGACTTTTAAATTTCAAAGTATTTCCCCTCCCTACAATTGATGATGTTGAGATGGTTTCTCTTCTGAAATCTGCGGAATTCCTGTTTGCTCGACCAGGTGCTGGTACCACGACTGAGGCGGTTGTATGCGGTACCCCAATGCTTTTTGATATTTCTGGTGGAATTATGCCTCAAGAAAGGAATAATTTAAACTTTTGGTCTGGCAGGTCTAAAAATTTAATTAAATTATCATCACCCAAAAGGCTTCCTGTCTATCTAGGTCATAGAATACCTAAAATTAATGTTGAAATAGATGAGGCTCCGGTGAAACTCTTTAATCATCTTGAGGCAGCTATTTGTAAATCTTGAAAATTTCTTCCACTAGGCTTATCTCCTATGCTATTTCAATTTCAATTGAAGAGGCGAGTACTGAGTTAATTAGATGTGGGAAGCAGGGGAATATTTTGAGTGCTAAATTTTTACCCAAGGGTCTGATTTCCTTTGGGGGTGGAGGTTTAATTTTCAATGATCAGAATCTAATCACTATGGCAAGTAAAGGTTTTACAATACCTAAGATTTTTCCTTTTTTATTTAATCTTAAAGATGCAATCGCTTCCTTGAAAACGCTTTTGCAAATTAAGAAAATTCTTACTGGAAATGAATTATCTGAAGAAAAAGTCCGTATAGCTCTAAGATCTGCTATTGGAGCAACTTCGGTTTTTGCAAATTTTGATTCTAATTATTCAGATTTTTTTACTGAGATGCGGGATGAAGTAATTGAGTTTAAGATAGAGGGTACTGAATTTTCTTTTTATTTGTGCTTTTCAGATTCAAAAAAATGGGAACTCCGCAACACTTCTTGTAAAAATTCAACTGCTTTGTTGGTGTTTTCTGATTTGTTTTCAGCCTATGAAACAGTGAGTGGAAAATTTGATCACTTAGCTGACCCTGCACTTGGTCGTGTTAAACTTCATGGAAACATACCCTTACTCGAAAAGATTGGCTATATTTCAAGAAGAGTGCATAAAGTTGTGCCTTCGATTATATGAGTTTAAAACGAGACAATTCGGATGAGCTTTTTCTTCGGGCATCAAAGGTGATTCCAGGTGGGATTTATGGTCATGTGACTCCAGTCGCTGGATTGCCTAGGCATTTTCCTCATTACACGGAAAGTGCTATAGGCTGCCGTTTTAAAGATGTTGATGGGAATGAATGGATAGATTTTATGTGTGGTTTTGGAGCAATTTTGCATGGTTATTCTGAACCAAGGATTGAAGCTGCTGCTGAAGGCCAGAGAAGTAAAGGCTCAGTTTTTAATCAACCAAGTTCGGTGATGGTTGATCTAGCTGAATCATTGACTCAAAAAATAGACTTTGCTGATTGGTCGGTTTTTGCAAAAAATGGCTCTGATTTAACAACATGGGCTATTAGACTTGCCAGAGAATTTTCGGGTAAACCATATGTGATCAAAGGAAAAGGAATTTATCATGGTGTGGATTCATGGTGTGATCCAGGACTCGGAGGTAAGATTAAAGAGGATCAATCTAAGATTCTTGAATTTGAATGGAATAATTTAGATCAATTAAGAAACTTGATAGTGAGTTTTGAAAACCAAATCTCATCGTTAATTTTAACTCCCTATCATCATGCTGCATTCGCACCCTCTGTCATGCCATCTGAAAACTTTTGGTCAGATGTTGAAGAGTTGTGCAGGGCTAATGATATATTACTCATCTTAGATGATGTGCGAACAGGTTGGCGTCTTCACAAAGGTGGATCTCATAAGTATTTTAATTTTACACCTGATTTAGCTGTTTATTCAAAGGGCTTAGGAAATGGGTATGCAATTTCAGCATGTGTAGGAAAAGATTTTCTAAAGGATGCATCAAAAGAAGTTTTTTTAACGGGCAGCTGTTGGAATGATGCTGTTTCGATGGCTGCGGCATTGAAGTCTTTAGAAATTTCATATTCCGAAAATGTTGCAGAATCAGTTCTTTCAAAAGGAGCTGATTTCGTTAATCAAATAGAATTAAAAGCGAGAGAATTTGACTTGCCTCTTGTGATGACTGGCCCTCCTTCAATGCCATTTCCCTGGTTTGCAGATGATAATAACTTATTTAGATTACAAAGATTCTGTGAACTTTCAGCAAATCGAGGGTTGTATTTTCATCCGCACCATAATTGGTTTATCTCAAATTCAATGCAAGTTGATGATTTAGAAGAAGCAGTCGAACATGCTGGTGAAGCAATGAATGCTTTGAAAAATGAAAGCTAGTCAAATCTTTCGGTTAAGAATCTTTGGATGAATTCTTTACTTGGTTTTGATTCTAAGATCGCGTCTTCTAAAATCCACAGTAAATTTCTAAGTTGTTCAAAAGCAATTTGTAAATCTTCCAATGATGGTTTTTTGCCTTGTGAGATTTTGGGCAAAATTGAAAATGCGAAATCTCCAAACAGGGAAGCGAAATCCTTGTTTGAAAATGTATCTATGAGAAAGTTTCGAATAGAAGTCTTATCTTCAAGGTCAACAATCTGCAACTTTGACCAGCATTGATCGCATAGCTCAGTAAGAATAGTGAGAAGTTGATTAAGACCCATTTCTTTTAAGCATTTTTTGGGTGGTAGTTTTGAAGTTTGATGAGTTGAGAAGGGTGATATGTTTTGATTTAAAGCTTCTTTCAATTCTTCAGTTTCATTGGGATGGATTAATGTTGATCCATCCAATTTGCCGCCTCGATCATTTAAGTTTATTAGAAGTTTAGATTTTGATATTTTCTTACAAAACTCGGATGTTTCTTGCCAGTCAGATAGGAATGGGGTGGGTACACTTTCGCTAAAATTTCCAGGTATTTCATGGTAATGAGCTGCATTAATTATTATGTGGTCACGACCTGTAACTTCGGCATACCTCTGTTGCCCATGACCTGTAGAAGCTAAATCCATTCCAATCATAAGGATTGCCGCTGGATCTAAGAAGTTCGCAACAGAAAGAGCGGTTAAACCAGCATTATTTATTGCTGAAATATTTGTTTTTGAAATTCCTTTTTCACCAAACCAATCCTCCGTTATGACTCTTCCGGAAAGAAAACAAATATTTTCTTTCCAATTTTCAGACCAACTCGAGTGTGATTGACTTGAAAGAATAACTGTTCCTGGGAAATACTCGCTTATACAACATGAAGAAAATGATTTTTCTGGATCGATACTTACAACAAAATCTGGATCTATGTTCAACTTATTAAGTGCAGACAAACTGCTATCTGTAGCAATTATTATAGGTCTCGGTATCTTATCATTGAGAAAGGGAAGTGTCACATCCAATGAAGGTCCAGCACCAACTACCACAGCAAGCTTTCCTTTTCCTAAGTCATTCCATTCTTGAGGTAATCTATTATTTAAATAGCCGGCAAGGTTCGAAAATATTTGTTTTTGTCTCAAGAAACCGGTTTCAGAACGTGTTCGTCTTGCACGCATGGTTGAATCAATTTCGGCAATAATTAAATCCAGAAACTCATTGTAACTTTTTATTGAATTATTAGCTATGAGACTACTAACTTTTACATTTGGAGGAGCATCATAATTTAAAATGATGAAATCTTCTAAAGTTTTTCTAAACAATTCCAGAGGGAGACTTTTATCAAAGAATGTTATCTTTTGATCGAGATTCAAATTATTATCATACTTAGAAGCTATCCATAATACTCCGACAGGGTTTTTCTCTATTTCATTTTTTAATATATCGGGTTCTAAAGGACCGAGTAAAATTGCAGATTTTGCTCCTTCAGCACATGATTCAGATAACCAATGATTGTTCATATTAAATTATAACAACCAATGGGAATTTTTATGGTGTAAGGCATTAGGATTCATTAAAATCTTTGGAATCGACTCACTCGCACTGCTACATTAATTATGTTCTTATATGTTCAACGACAAATCAATTCTTATTACAGGAGGAACCGGATCATTTGGTCAAAAGTTTGTTAAAACAATTTTACAAAATTTTAGACCTAGAAGAGTTATCGTTTATTCTCGTGATGAGTGGAAACAATCTGAGATGAAAATGGACGAAGATTTTTCCAATACTCAAGTCAGATTTTTTTTGGGTGATGTTAGGGATAAAGATCGATTATGTCTTGCCATGCGTGGGGTTGACTTTGTGGTCCATGCGGCTGCCCTAAAACAAGTGCCAGCAGCAGAATATAACCCTCATGAATTTATCAAAACGAATGTTGATGGAGCTACGAATGTAGTTGAAGCCTCTTTACATTCTGGAGTTAAAAAAGTGATTGCACTAAGCACGGATAAAGCCGTCAATCCAGTTAATCTATATGGGGCAACAAAACTATGTTCTGATAAAATTTTTGTTGCTGCTAATAGTTATGCAGGTGATGGGGGCACAACTTTTTCAGTTGTTCGGTATGGTAATGTTGTGGGAAGTCGAGGTAGTGTAATTCCTTTGTTTATTTCGCAACGAAATTCTTCTTCATCAAGGCTTACTATTACCAATCCTGACATGACTCGTTTTTTAATAACCTTAAAAGACGGTGTTGATTTTGTCGTCAAATGTTTTGAGTCAATGGTAGGAGGTGAGCTTTTTGTACCCAAAATCCCTGCCTGTACTGTCGCAGATATTGCAAGTGTGATTGCCCCTGAATCGGAGTGGGATACCATAGGTCTTCGTCCCGGTGAAAAAATGCATGAAATTTTGATTCCTGAAGACGAATCTAGAAATGTATTGGAATTTGAAAACCACTACATTATTCAGCCAATTCAATCTTTTTGGGGCAACAAAATAGGCATATTAGGCGGGGTTTCCTGTTCAGAAGGTTTTAAATATGCAAGTAATTGTAATTGTGAGAATTTAAATCACGAACAGCTTACGGATCTACTATCAGATTATCTTCCTGTTCCTAAAAACTAGAGATTTTAGCTTTGGAGATCACAATATTAGAAAAGCTCCAAAATGCAGATTCAGGACCTCTTATAGTTGCAGAGTTGTCTGGGAATCACGGTGGTGACCTAGATAAAGCCTTAAAACTTGTTGAATCTGCTGTTGATGCTGGTGCAGATGCAATTAAATTACAAACATACAAACCTGAAACAATTACGGTTAACTCTAAAGATGATAGGTTTTTAATAAAAAAAGGTCTTTGGACTGGAAAGTATCTCCATGATCTTTATTCGATGGCGATGACTCCTTGGGAATGGCATCGTCCTCTAGCTGAAAAAGCAAAAGAATTAGGTTCAGTTCTTTTTAGCTCTCCGTTTGATGAAACTGCCGTAGGTTTTTTGGAAAAAACTATTGAGCCAATTTTATACAAGGTTGCATCTTTTGAGCTTAATCATTTTCCCCTGCTTGAAGAAATTGGAAAAACAGGGAGACCTGTCCTCGCAAGTGTAGGAGTATCCTCTTTAGTAGAAATTGAAAGAGCAGTCGATGTCTTATTGAATTCTGGTTCACCCCTTGTTTGCTTATTACATTGTGTAAGTGAGTATCCTGCAGAGCCTGACTCCTTTAATCTATCATCCATTAAAATATTAAGAACTAAATTTGGAATGCCTGTTGGACTATCCGACCACTCGAGAGGTTGTACAGTCGCTGTAGTAGCCACATCAATGGGTGCACGCGTAATCGAAAAACATTTTACTTTGGATCGTAATGAGGACTCTATAGATGGTGAGTTTTCAATGCTTCCTCATGAGTTTGCTCAAATGGTTGAACAAGTAAAAATAGCTCACGCTGCGATTGGTTCAGTTGGTTATTACCAAAATGAAAAAAGTGCTCCAGGTGCTTTTTTTAAGAGATCAATTTTGGTGTCTCGTCCTGTGCAAAAGGATGAGGTTTTCACCGAGGAAAATCTTCGAATTGCTCGACCTGGAGATGGACTTTGTCCAAGTTTGTGGACTGAAGTTTTAGGCTCGAGAGCGTCTGCAAATTTTGAGGTCGGGTATCCCTTAACAGTACAAGATTTTAAAAAAGTTTAATATTCTTCATCTACAACAAAGCGGAGTTATTTTACCTTGCGATTAGACAACTACTCTTCGATTAAACCCATTTCTAAAATCTTTCTTCTTAATTGACCTCATTTTTAAAAGATAACATTTCTGATGCTTTCTTGTTATTGAATGGTATTTCTGGAATTGGTCCAATTACAGCCAAAAATTTATTGTCAGTTTTTAAAGGGAATCCCTGTGCTGTTTTTGAAGCAAGTGAGAGAGAGCTTATTACAATTCCTGGAGTTGGAAAAAAGATAATTTCTTCAATTAAAAATCCCAATAATTATGAATGGTTACAATCTGAGAAGGAAAAAATTAAACAAAGAAATGCTACCTTTTTAATTCAATCAGATTTACCAGATTTTCTTCTACAAATTTATGATCCTCCAATAGGCTTATATGTTTCGGGTACAATTCCCGACCGTCCATGCTTTGGTATCGTTGGCACAAGAATTCCTACCATGTATGGAATTAAACAATCCAAAAAACTGGCATACGATTTGACAAAAGCAGGTTTTTGTATTGTAAGTGGCCTGGCTAGGGGTATAGACACATCGGCACATGAAGGTGCTCTTGATGCTGGTGGTCCTACATTAGCTTTTTTAGGGAGCGGACTTGATATTATTTATCCTCCGGAAAACCTTACCTTATATAAAAGAATAATGGAGAATGGAGCAGTTGTTTCAGAATTTCCTTTTGGAAGAAGAGCTGATCGTACAACATTTCCAATGAGAAATCGCTTGGTTTCGGGAATCTCCCAAGGAGTTGTTGTAGTGGAGTCAGCAGATTCTGGTGGTAGTTTGATAACTGCACAATTTTGTGCTGAACAAGGTCGTTCAGTTTTTGCAGTTCCTGGGAGAGTTGATCAACCAAGTTCAGCGGGATGCCACAAAATTATTCGCGAAGGTGCTACATTAATAACATCTGCTCGCGATATTATTGAAGATTTGAGACCTTGTTTAGATACCATCCAAACAAATTTAGATTTGGACGATGGCGAAAACAGCAGTTTAGCTAACAATTTTAATCAACTGCATGATTTCGGGCCAAATGAAAAATTACTCCTCAAAGTTCTTTCCGAGGGTGAGTTATTGTCTTTTGATGAACTATCCAAAAGAACATCTCTTTCGGTTTCAGAGGCGATGTCTGCTCTTTCTTTACTTGAATTGAACAGGGTTATAAAGAAGCATATAAATGGAAAGTTTGAAATTTCATGAATAAATATTTCTCCTATATTCACTATTTTTAAATCTTAAATTTTATGACGGTCATTGCTTCAAGTATTTTAAATATTAACTCACCTTTTTTTATTCTTTTTGTAAGTGTAATTTGGGTCGTAATTGGAATTGCAAAGCTAAAAATTCATCCATTTTTGACCCTTATGAGTGCTGCAATACTTGTTGGGCTTCTTTCTAGTCCGCTTCCCGAATTTTCACAGGAAAATAAGGGCTTATTTCACAGTCGATTGGATTTAGTAAATTCTAATGAAATGGACTTTAATTTGGCTATAAAGTGGTCTCTTTTGGGTTTTGGGAATACAGCTGGAAGCGTAGGTCTGATCATAGCACTAGCGGCAATCATAGGAACATGCATGCTAAAAAGTGGTGCTGCTGACAGAATTGTTCGTTTTTTGCTTTCAATTTTCGGTGAGAAAAGAGCTGGTTTGGTTCTTTTATTGAGTGGTTTCCTCCTTTCCATTCCAGTTTTTTTTGATACTGTATTCTTTCTGCTAATTCCAATTGCTAGGGCAATGGCAGTTCGTTTGGGGGGCAACTATTTATATTTTGTTATGGCGCTGGCAGGCGCTGGAGCGATCACTCATTCAATGGTTCCTCCTACTCCCGGACCTTTGATAATTGCGGATGGTCTTGGCCTCGAGATTGGTGAAGCCCTTATTGCTGGTTTGATCGCCAGTATTTTGCCGGTTGTTATCGTTATATGTCTTTCGAAATGGTTTGATAATAATTTCGATTTCCCAATGCGTGAAGTTGCGGGTGCTAATAAACAAAGCTTAAATGACATCGTTAATAAACCAGAAACTGAATTACCTTCTACTTGGCTTTCCTTTTGCCCAATTGTACTACCTGTAGTTCTTATTTCATCAGTTTCTTTGTTAAAAATTCTAGATTTACAAAGTAGCGGGAGTGATTCGCAACAAATCTTTGATCTTGAAACTTTATTTGCGATTCTATCATTTTTCGGAGATCCAAATATAGCAATGTTTTTGGCTGCAATATTTTCTTTGTTCATTCTGGCTAAACAATCTTTAAGCAATAATGAAAATAACGATAAATCTCTAATTAATCTGATTTCAACTCAATTGAAGGAACCTATTTCAACTGCAGGAATTATAATTTTAATAACAGGGGCAGGAGGAGCATACGGTGGTATGATAAGATTAAGTGGAGTTGGCAAGGCGATGGAGAATGTTTCGAATAATTTCAATATTTCTTATATTTTACTGGCTTGGCTCGTTACTGCAATTATAAGAATCGCTCAGGGTTCTGCAACTGTAGCTATGATTACTGGAGTTGGATTAATGGCTGCAATATTATCTAATGTTCAAGACTTAGGATATCATTCATTGTACATATATTTGGCTATTGGGTTTGGTTCCATAACACTCTCCTGGATGAATGATAGCGGTTTTTGGGTTGTACAAAGATTAAGCGGTTTTTCAGAGAAAGAGACTCTGAAAACTTGGTCTGTGTTGCTAACTGCGATTTCTTTGGTGGGCTTGATTTCATGTCTGTTAGCCTCAAAATTAATTCCTCTAGCTAATTAATATTTTATGCAGTTAAAGTTGTTTATTTCACCGAGTTATCCAATCAATTCAATATTTTAAATACTTTTGGTTGCCTTTATTTTCTGTATTATTAAAAAGTCATTTAGTTTAGGGGAGTATTTGGCGTTATACTGAGAAGCTTGTTCGTCCCGCAAGTGACCCTTTGAACCTGATGCAAGTAATTTTGCCGGAGGGAAAACTTGATGCTTTAGTGTCGGTATCCTCAGGTAAGTAAACAATTTCGACATGATAAAAAAAGTAGAAAATAAATCTGATTCCAAAAGCGGATCATTTCCTAATTCCAGAAAAGTATACCTTAAAGGAAAAATTCATTCTGTTAATGTACCTATGCGTGAAATTTCTCAATCTGAGAGCTCTCTGCCCAATGGTGATTCGGAAGAAAATAAGCCAATTCGTGTTTACGATACCTCGGGTGCATGGGGAGATCCAGACTATCATAATAATTCAGAAGTTGGTCTTCCACTAGTACGAAATTCTTGGATTCATGAACGAAATGATGTTGAGAAAATAAGCGGGAGGGTTCATTTGCCTATTGATAATGGTTATTTATCATCTATGCATGAGGTTAAGTCGGGTAAGAAAAGAGGAGAACTCCCCGACTTTGACCTTTCAAACCGTTCTATTTTACGAGCAGTTTCAGGCAAGTGTGTAACTCAACTTCACTATGCTAAGCAGGGAATCATTACTCCTGAAATGGAATTTGTATCCATTCGGGAAAATATGAAGTTACAATCGCTTGCTGAGGATTTAAAAACTTCCCCAAAAGAAATCCGTAATTCATTACTTCATCAACATAACGGTAATTCCCACGGTGCTTCAATTCCCGAAGAGATTACTCCTGAGTTTGTAAGAAGTGAAGTAGCAAGAGGCAGGGCAATTATACCGGCAAATATTAATCACCCCGAACTTGAACCCATGATAATTGGGCGAAATTTTTTGGTTAAGATTAATGCTAATATTGGAAACTCTGCCGTCGCTTCCTCAATTGAAGAAGAAGTCGAAAAAATGAGATGGGCTACAAAATGGGGTGCAGATACCCTGATGGATTTATCTACGGGAAAAAATATTCACAGAACACGAGAGTGGATAATACGGAATTGTCCTGTTCCTGTGGGTACTGTCCCCATTTATCAAGCACTAGAAAAAGTCAGAGGTAAACCTGAAGATTTAAATTGGGATATATTTAGAGATACTTTGATTGAGCAAGCTGAGCAAGGTGTTGACTATTTCACTATACATGCTGGTGTTCTTTTGCGTTATGTTCCTATGACGAGTCGTAGAATGACTGGTATCGTTAGTCGGGGTGGTTCAATCATGGCAAAATGGTGCCTTGCTCATCATAAAGAAAATTTTCTTTATGAAAAATGGGACGAAATTTGTGAAATTATGGCTGCATATGATGTGTCTTTTTCAATTGGCGATGGATTACGCCCTGGTTCAATTGCTGATGCAAATGATGAGGCTCAGTTTGCTGAACTTAAAACGCAGGGAGAACTTACTACGCGTGCATGGGAATTTGGGGTTCAGGTAATGAATGAAGGCCCAGGGCATGTGCCGATGCACATGATACAAGAAAATATGGAAAAACAATTGGACTGGTGTCAAGAAGCACCCTTTTATACTCTTGGTCCATTGACAACTGATGTTGCTCCTGGATATGACCATATAACTAGTGGAATTGGTGCTGCCATGATAGGCTGGTATGGTTGTGCTATGCTATGTTATGTTACCCCAAAAGAGCATCTAGGTTTGCCTGATCGAGAGGATGTTAGGGAAGGTGTTATTACATACAAATTGGCTGCCCATGCAGCAGATCTTGCTAAAGGACATCCAGCTGCACAATACAGAGATAATGCTTTGTCAAAAGCAAGGTTTGAGTTTCGTTGGGATGATCAGTTCAATTTGTCTTTAGACCCCGAAAAAGCTAGAGAATTCCATGATCAAACTTTACCTCAAGAAAACGCAAAAACAGCACACTTTTGTTCCATGTGTGGACCGCATTTTTGTTCCATGAAAATAAGTGAAGATGTTAGAAAATATGCTCGTGAGAAAGGAATTGATGATGACGATGAAGTTTTAGCTAAGGGGATGGCTGAAAAATCAAAAGAATTTATCGATTCAGGTTCTCAACTTTATTTGTCTGACAAGCAGTGATGAAAATTTATGTTAATGATAATTTAAAAACAATTGAAGAAGGTTTATCACTCGCTTTGTTTCTAGAAAATTTAGAAATGCATGATTTATCTGGATGGGCGGTTGCCATAAACGAAGAAATTGTTCCAACTGAAAAATTAAGTGAAATTTCTTTAAATGAAGATGATAGGATTATTCTCGTTCAAGCAACTCAGGGAGGATGAGTCAGCTTCCTAGTTTAATACTTATTTCTCCCCCGACATTTAAAACCGGTGAGGTTGATTTACTGTGTAAATTATTTGATGCTGGATTGAAGAGGTTTCATTTAAGGAAACCAAATTGTAAAAGTGAAAAGTTAAGGGAATATCTAAAGCAAGTTCCTAGAAAGTATTTGCCCAATATAGTTATTCATCGATATTCTGAGTTAGTTAAGGAATTTGATCTTGGAGGTTATCATTATCGTTCTGATGAACCTTCTAGCGAAATTTTTTCTACAAGCAGCCGTTCTTATCATAATTTGAACGAGCTTAAAGATATGTCTGAGAAATTAGATTATATATTTTTCGGACCTGTTTATGAGTCCATATCTAAAAGTGGCTATAAACCTAAAGTGCCTCTAAGTGAAATTTTCTCTTTATTCAAATCTAATGAATTTCAAGAGTCGCCGAATAAACCAAAAATTTATGCACTTGGCGGGGTTAGAAGAAAAAAATTAAAACGACTATCCGAAGTGGGGTTCGATGGTGTAGCTTTATTAGGTTCAGTATGGGGTAGCAGGGATCCAGTCAAAGCGTTCAAAGAATTTGTTAATTTTGAAGTCGGTAATTCAGTTTTCTTAAATCAATTATGATAGAATTTCCTAATTTACTCTGCATCACCAGAGATAGTTCCGAACTTTCTCATGCAGCGCAGGTTAATATCTTAATTCAAAAGGGAGCCAGGTTTATTCAAATTCGCTCGAAGTCCCTTTCCCATTCCGAACTTGAAGATCAAGTTAAAGAAGCCACAAAAGCGACCGCTCAAAAAGATGTAATATTAATTATTAACGATTACATCGATATAGCCCGAATAACAGGGATAGACGGAGTACATTTGGGGAAGAAAGATGGATCTTCACTTTTTGCAAGAAAAACCTTAGGGGGAAATAAATTTATTGGTTCAACAGTTCATAATTCTGAGGAGGCAAAAAAAGTAAAGTTGGATGGGGTTGCCAACTATGTTGGTTTAGGACCATATCGTTTATCTAAAACGAAGTTTGATTTAACTCCCATTATATCTGAATCAGAAATCAATAATATTGTTAATCTATTATCTCCAATTCCAGTTTTTTTAATCGGTGGAATTGATCTTCCAGACTGTAATTTGATTTCCAAGTTTAATCTAAGAGGAATTGCTGTCTGTGCTGCTCTATCAAATAATAATTTGTATGGCGAAAATGTTAGTAGGTTCAATCAGGTAATAAATAAAAATAAACTTTTGGCAGTATGACAGAAAAA
>NZKY01000035.1 GCA_002694035.1 Opitutia bacterium | reverse complement strand
GGAGTCAGGAAGTGGTTCGTCTCAAAATCCATTGATTTATGAACGCATGCCCCAGCATGCCGATCATTTTCATTACGATACCAATCTTCCTTGGGGTAGGTCGCGTTACGGAGCAGCGGATGATTTTGGGGGTGGGCATGCCCATGTCGGGATGGCGATCTATCAGGCGCATCATTTTCCGGTTGAATGGAGAAATCGATTACTCACCTGGAACCAGCATGGCAGGAGGCTCAATCGCGAACGCTTGAAGAGAGAGGGGAGTGGGTATATTGGAAAGCATGAAGCGGATGTGTTTGAGAATTCCAATGAATGGTTTCGCGGAATGGAAGTGAGTGTGGGNCCNGACGGAGCGATNTANGGACTCGATTGGAGTGANACCGGNGANTGCCATGATCATACNGGGGTTCATCGAACGAGTGGTAGAATTTATAAATTTTTTTATGAGAAGAATCCGGTGGCAGATTTGTCACATATAAAAAATGAATTTGATAATGCTGAAGCAATCATTCGGCATCCCAATGCCTGGTATTTCCGTCAGTTTTTANAGAACCTANCAGNNANTAANCTGACTGAGAGAGAGAAATACTCAATTATCAGGATCTGCGAATTGAACTTTGTTGGCAGGCATCCGACNCCTATTCGATTACGGGCAATGTGGGTACTGCATGCATTGCGTAAAACAATTTCCGANAGTTGGTTGAGTGATGCCAGANGAACANATNCGNGCCTGGGTNATTCGATTGATGATGGACGATCAACCCATTGATACCCTGTTCGGNCCAAGNNNAAAAGNANTGCNATACNATNAAACCTCGANNTTGTGCAGAAATTAGTCCAGCAGGCTATTATGGATGAATCAGGTTTGGTCCGTTTAACTCTTGCTTCTACTTTGCAACGCTTACCGGTTGAATCCAGGGAAGAACTTGCGAAAGCACTTGCATTTCGATCGGAGGATAAAAACGATCATAATCTGCCCCTCGTAGTATGGGCAGGAATTTCCCCACTTGTGGAATTGGATCCGGAAAAATTACTGGAAGTGGCAAGATCCACAGAATGGGGAAATTTACGCACATGGATTGCCCGGGCAATTACTGAACGATCAAAGGAGAATCCAATTGTATTTGATGCCCTGTTAAAATTAGTGGAAGACCAACCCGAGCAGGCAGATTCTTTGCTTGTCGGGATCGAAGATGGCATACTTGGAATTAAGGGATTCTCAAAGCCTGTCAAGTGGGATCAAGTTTCTTCCAAATTGCGGGGCAATCCTAATGCTTTAAAACTAAGTACCTTATTTGGTGACGAACAGGCGATCGAGCAGATGGAGAAGTTGGTTATTGATGCAAATGCTGATATTGACATCCGTAGACAAACTATGGAAATCCTCATAGATTCAAATTCTCGAAATTTAAGGAATCTATCTGAAACTCTTTTGTCTGATCCCCACATGAAATTATGGGGAGCCCGTGGATTGGCTAAGTTTGAAGCAGAAGAAATTGGTAAATTATTGGTTCAGAAATTGCCTGAATTTAAAGGAACGGATCAGGATGAATTGGTTGAAATACTTTGTGGGCGTTTAAAGTGGGCAAATTTTTTGTTGGAGAAAATTAAAAAAGAAGAAAATCTAAAATCTTCACTTTCTCCTTATCATGCTATGCAGATCAAATCCTTCAAGAATGAGAATTTGAATATAAAATTGGATGAAGTTTGGGGCGTAGTTCGCCAATCTCCGGAATATTTATCAAACCGGAAAAAAGAACTAAAAGAAGAGTTAAATCATTTATTTTTATCCAAGGCGAATTTGAAAAATGGNAGTTTTTTATATGATCAACAATGTGCAGGTTGTCATATGCTATACGGACGGGGTGGTAAACTTGGACCCGACCTGACTGGTTCGGGTCGTTCAAACCTTGATTATTTGTTGGAAAATATTGTTAATCCAAACAGTGCAGTCTCTTCCGATTACCGGATGAATGTGGTACAGCTTAAGGACGGAAGAGTTTTGAGCGGAATGATTACCGGACAGGATAAAAATTCGATAACACTTCGGATGCCCGNTTCGGAGGAGAGNATNAGCAAGTTATCAATTCAAAAAAGAGAGGCATTAGAAAACTCCATTATGCCGGTCGGTTTATTGGACAATATGAATTTGGACGATCGAAGAGACCTTATCGGATATTTAATGCAAACTAAAAAAGTTGCCCAGTAATTCGTAACTTTATGACACAGTGATAAGTGGACTTCAGAATGGCCTGAGTTTAAAGGTTGATTTGAATCAATAATTTTACATTTTTGTATTGTTTAACCCTGTCAATTATACCTCATAACCTTCATTTTTTTTCTTTAAGATATGAAACTTGAAACCCAATGCCTACATGCGGGCTATTCGCCCGAATCCACTACAAATTCATGTGCCGTTCCGGTCTACAAAACAAGTTCCTTTGTTTTTAACAATACGGAACATGCAGCCAATCTTTTTGGACTTCGTGAGTTGGGAAATATTTATACCCGNTTGATGAATCCAACCACCGATGTTCTCGAGCAAAGAGTTGCCGCGATGGAAGGNGGAGCAGCTGGCCTTGGAATTGCATCCGGTACGAGTGCAGTTTTCTATTCAATAGTTAATATTGCTCAGGAGGGGGATGAGATTATTTCCGCAAATAATCTATACGGTGGAACTTATACTCAATTTAATGATATTCTGCCAAAATTTGGAATTAAAGTAAAATTTGTGGATCCGAATGATCCTGCCAATTTTGCNGCNGCAATTACAGATAAAACAAAAGCACTCTTTTGTGAATCTGTGAGCAATCCTGGACTTGATGTTTCCGACATTAAGGGAATTGCCAATGTTGCCGACGATCATGGAATTCCCTTAATTGTGGACAGTACTTTTTCAACTCCCTACCTTACCCAACCAATTGAGCACGGTGCATCCATCGTTATCCATTCCCTGACCAAATGGTTGGGTGGACATGGTAACGGAATTGGTGGCGTGGTTGTGGATTCCGGAACTTTTAACTGGAAGAATGGAAACTTTCCACTCTATGACGAACCGGATAGCAGCTACCACGGTCTTCGTTGGGGGCATGATCTTCCAGAACCTCTTGCTCCTCTTGCCTTTATATTAAGAATGCGCACCGTTCCTTTAAGAAATTTGGGTGCCTGTATTTCTCCTGATAATGCCTGGCAGTTCCTTCAGGGTATAGAAACCCTCCCATTACGAATGGAGCGTCATTGCGAAAATTCTTTGGCGGTTGCCAAGCACTTAAAGAATCATGACTCTGTCGAATGGGTTCGTTTCCCTGGTTTGGAGAGTGATCCGATGTATTCTCTCAACGAAAAATACCTTAAGGGAAAAGGCGGATCAATGGTTGTATTCGGTATCAAAGGAGGTGCTGAAGCAGGGCCAAAATTTATTGATAATTTAAAACTCTTTTCCCATCTTGCCAATGTGGGGGATGCAAAGAGCCTTGCTATTCATCCAGCCACCACCACTCATTCACAATTAAATGAAGAACAACAAAGAGCGGGNGGAATTCCTCCGGAAATGGTTCGTTTGTCTATCGGAATCGAGCATATTGACGATATTCTTTCCGACATCGACCAAGCCCTTGCTGCCAGTTCTTAATCTATCGAATCAATGGGCATGAAAACGGCCCTTGTCTATCTCGTTATTCTTACCTTGGTAATGGGCGGTGCTTTGGCCTATGGGTTCATTGTCGGAGACTTCTGGAAAGATGGTGGAGAACTAATTGAAAATCCATGGGGTATTGTATCTCTATTTGATGTATATGTTGGTTTTTTCTTTTTTATCGGCTGGATTGCCTACCGCGAGTGTTGTCTGGGAATGACACTGACTTGGGGAATTGCTATCTGCTTGGGTGGAAATGTTGTCGCTGGAATCTATGCAATTCTTGCCCTCTATAAAAGTAAGGGAGATGCTCATGCCTTTTTTATGGGTGTAAAAAAAGATATCGATCAAACGAACTAGTTTTATTTTTTTATTTTCCTAGATTCCAACAGGTTGCTGATTTTTCAGGCAGAACCCGCTCGTTCAACTCAAATTACCACTGGTAACAGGCGAGTGCTTCGAGTTCGCGAACGAAGATCTGATTACCAGTAATCGCGAGGTGTGCCCAGGTTGGAGAGTCAGAAATTTTTCGGCTTTCTTTAATTACAAATTTTTCGTGGTTCGGTTCGATCAAATACAGCGTTCCATCTTCATCGAGTGCAAGAATTTCTTTTCCATTTGAAATCATAGACATGTACTTACCAAAGGATTCGCTACTTATCCACTTGGTTTCCCCAGTTTCCATATCCAGACANGTAATTCTTTGTTTTCTCAAATGAATATAGCAGAAACCGTCCAATATGATCGGGCCGGACATATATCCTTCCTGTTTGTTTTCCCATGCCTGTTTAATGGTTTGTGAACCAGCGGCCTTCGGCAGGTCAAAGAGGAGAGATTTTCCCCCATAGCTACTTGTGAAAATCTTATTATCAAGAACGCTTGGGGTTAGGATGTTCATTCCNCGAAATGCTTTAATTGGTTGTTTCCAGATGACATTTCCACTTTTTGGATTAACACCGGCAAGATCAGTTCTGGTTTGTACGATAATTTGTTTTTTACCATGAATCTTTTTTATTACAGGGGATGAAAATGCACTTCCAAACATTCCGCCTTTATCAGTCAGGCTTCTCCAGATAGATTCGCCAGTTTTTTTATTAAGTTTTACAAATCCGGCACCAGCTTGAACATATAAGAAATCACCGTCAATTATTGGTGAACATACCATGCCGAATGCGGGTAGGGGAGTTTTATATCTTTCCACAAAGTCGACTTTCCAATTTGTTTTTCCAGTCTGGGCATCAAGCGAGTGAAGAACATCTCTCATCCCACAGACATAAATATTTTCACCGTCATAAACAGGAGTCGAGCGAATCCAGCTTCCATTTTTGGCGGCAAAAAAAGGGACTTTCATTTTTCCTTCCCACTGGGTTTGCCATACAAGTTTTCCATCTTGGCGATCGTAAGCACGGATCAATTCGTATTCGTCTATCGATTCTGTGCTGAAAACCAACTTGTCAGAAACTATGGGGCCTGAGTATCCTTTGCCCATCTCAATCCGCCAGCTTTGTTTTAACGAGGTTGAATCAATTTTCTCAGGCCAGGGTGCATTCTTCGCAATCAAACCATCCCGGTCAGGTCCACGCCATTGTGGCCAACTATGAGTATCAGTTGATTGTTTTTCCGCCGAAAGTGTATGGAGAGAAAAGGGGAGAAGAATAAGAAGGCGGATCAAAACTTTCATGTCTTTTTGAATAGATAATGACTAACCCACCATTCCTGTCCATTGCGAAAACCAAAGGTTTCCGCACAGGCGAGAAAAAATATACGCCATCGATAAAATGTACGGTGTGCTTCAACCATGGATAATTCACGGTTAAAGAGTTGGAGGATTTCTGATCGGGCATTGTCTATATTTCGAACCCAGTCCTCAGATGTTTTTGCATAATGTTCACCTGACCATCTCCACCTGTGTTCTAGTTCAAGTTGTCCGGAAATGCGCAGAAATAGCTCATCCGCAGGCATGGTTCCGCCGCTAAAAAAGTGCTTGGACATCCAGTCATCTTCACCTTCCACTTCAAAAGGATAGGATGTTGAACGGTGGCAAAATACATGAGTAAAAAGTTTTCCGCCCGGATTTAGCCAGCCATGAATTCTTTTGAATAATTCACGGTGATTCCTGACATGTTCAAACATTTCCACGGAGACCACCCGGTCATATGTATGTTCCGTATTAAATTCGTTTATATCGGCAGTAATAACTTCAAGGTTTTCAAGACCTTTTTCACGAGCCTTTCCCATTATGTATTCTCTCTGGGAATTTGAATTGGAAATCGATGTGATTTTGGAACCCGGGAAGTTTTTTGCCATCCATAGGGAAAGGGAACCCCAGCCACAACCAAGTTCAAGGATGTTGTACCCATTTTCCAAGTGAGCATGCTGGCAGGTTAGTTCAAGAGCACGGTCTTCGGCAGTGTCCAGGGAATCATTTGCAGATTCATAGTAGCAGCAACTATACTTGAAATTTTTACCCAGAGCATATCGGTAAAACTCAGCAGGAACTTCGTAGTGTTGTTCATTCGCTTTGTCAGTCAGTACGGCCATGGGCGACTTGTCCGAATCAGCAACATATTTTTCGTTGAGTTCAGCATTTTTCTCACAGTTGTCCGCCAGGCATTGTTTTAATCGTTTTTTGCACAAGTTTCGAATGCCAGCACGGATTAGGAAATCGGGAACGACTCCGCGTTCAGCAAGATCGATAAAAAAATTAGTCAGGCTCATTTATTAGTTTTTATTTTTTGGAAAACCAGGAAAGAATGAATTAGTTTGCTTGATATAATTTTTATAGTCTTCTCCGCTTGCTTCTAATTTTCTCGCTTCCACAAAGGGAACACCAGTAATTTTACTCAGAAAGATATAGAGAATTACTGGGATGAGGAGTAACCATTCTCCATACGGAGCCTGCCAACCGATAAAGATATATCCGATCCATAAAACCCATTCGAAAAAATAATTGGGGTGCCGGGAATATTTCCAAAGTCCAACCCGGCAAACATCTGCACGGGTACGGTCCGGGTCTGCCTTAAAAGTTTTAAGTTGTTTGTCTGCCAGGTAAACACCAGAGAATCCTATGAGCCATATAATGAGACCAATATGGTCAAATGAATTAATTGGATTTGTATTTTTTACCAAAATTAAGAAGGGGGAAGCAAATAGAACTACCCAGAAAGCCTGAACTTGAAAGAATATAAGGAAGCCAAAGTTTGCATTTTTTCCCATCCAATCGCGCAAATATGCATACCGTGCATCCTCCGGTTTACCGATGCACCTTTTTAAAAGATAGGTGCCCAAGCGAACGGACCAAGTTAAAATTAATGCTTTTAGAAGAGCGAGCCTAGCCGGATCGCATGATTGTTCTTCAAAAGTGAGGAATATAAAGCCTAGTATGCCAACCCCATATGCCCACAAGACATCAACATAGGAGGTATTCTTAATCCATATCGCATGCACCCAGGCGAAAAACATCATGATTGATGCACCTATTTGCCCATAAAGTAAAATTTCGAAGGTACTCATTTTACATTTCTAGGAAGGTAGAATTTAGTTTGTATATAATTGAGGACAGTACCAGCAACCGCCCATTCCAACGCAACTCCAATGTGCGATTTGAAATCAATGCAGAAAGTAAGCACACTTAATTTCTCCCCCGAATAATATGCAGCTAGTCCACCCAGAGAAAATCCAAGTAGCGAGCGATAGAAATTCTCCAGAAACCAAGTGAAAAGTGGATTTAGCATAAGGCCGAAGTTTATCCAAAGTGCAACCATCCAGAATGGTGCTCCAAGGAAGTTAGGATATGGATCAAATGAAACAAGTTCGAGATGTACCAATATACCATCCCCTAAAATTCCAAGTACAAAACAGGCCAATGACCCGGGTAGAGCCAGTTTAAGTCTTTTGGTGAAGACTGTGCGGATGATGACCAAAAAAGTACCTATTGTAGGGAGCAGGTAAGGATAGGGAGTGGTCGTTGCTAAAACACAACCAAACCAGGCGAGTTGGAAGATAATTAAATCTGTAAGGAATGAAACTTTTGAATTCATTTTGGGAAACCACGACCTAGTTTACATTCTGGTTTGGCAAGGAGTAAATGAATGTCCCCGGTATATCCCTCTTCAAAACCAGCTTCGCAGTAGCAAAGATAGTAAATCCATGCCCGGCGAAATTGTTCGTCATATCCAAGTTTGGAAATTTTTTCCTCATTTTTTAAAAATCTGATACGCCATTCCCTTAATGTTCGCGAATAGTGGTAGCCAAAATCATGAAGTCCAGTTGGGCGTAGGTCTGAATTCTTTACTGCGGCACTTATCATAGCGGATGCCGAGGGTACACAACTTCCGGGAAAAACACGTGTGCGGATATAATCAACTTCTTTTAGGTATTGAGAATATCGATGGTCAGGCATGGTGATTCCCTGAATAAGGGCAGCCCCATCAGGAAGAAGAAGGCGGGATATTTGAGAAAAATATTCTGGTAGGAACTCATGACCCACCGCTTCGATCATTTCAATGGATACAATCCGGTCGAAAGAACCGACTAAATCACGATAATCCTTTTTGATAATTGAAATTCTGTCGTCGAAGCCATTTTTTTTAATTCGATTCTGTGCGTATTCAAATTGACGGTCAGAGATTGTAGTTGCTGTTAGTCTGGCTTGAGTCCGTTCAGCAAGCCGATTAGCAAATCCTCCCCAACCACAACCAATTTCAAGAACCTGATGATGATCTTCAATTTCAAGTTGGTCAATTATCCGGTCGTACTTTGCGATTGAAGCTTGTTCCAAAGTACTTTCTGAAGACTCAAAATATCCACATGAATAAGTCATGGTCGGATCGAGCATGAGTTCATAAAAATCGTTTCCAAGATCGTAGTGCAGGGCAATATTTTTACGACTTCCCTTGCGGGTATTTTTTTGACCGAATATATAAGCCCAGCGGGCAAATTTATTTAAAAAATATGCCCATCCACTTTCCATTCCATCCATAACATCCTGATTTTGCAGAAATAGGCGAAAGACGAACACAAGATCATCCGTATCCCAATCACCGTCTGCAAAGCTGTCAGCAACTCCGAGAGAACCACCTAGGCAACATTTTCGGTAAAAAGCGGGTTTATGTACTGTAATTTTTGCAGAAATACCCTTATCTCCTTGGCTGCCGAACTGATGGATATTTTGTCCGTCAGAAATCACGAGTCTACCCGTTTCAATTTTGCTCAGTTGATTGAGCAGTAAATTCTTCCAAAATCCACTGGATTTTACATTTTGAATAGAAATATTTGATTCCTGATTTACAGACTGATTACTCATTTTATTGGGTCGAAAGTGAATTTTTGGGATGAGGGAAAAATCTGCATCCTTTTAAACGAAGAAGCAGAGCATGCCAATAAATTCCGAAAGTGATCCTGAAGGTAAGTAAGGGAAATCGAGTTAGTGCCCAGTTCATATTAAATGAATTGAAGGGTTTATGTTTCATATTTAAATGAGCTGTGAAGAAGAGCTGGTCCTTTTCTCTTAATATCATATCAACTTTGAAATGTTCTGCAGGACCTTTGAATCGCCAGTCATAATTTATATCCATGCCAATGAAAGGAGATACATGAAATTCTTTTTTAAATTCGTGAGTGGTAGTTCGATCTTTTAATTGGTCGAATTTAAAACATTTTGCATATCGTTCGAGCCAAGGTGTATTGGTGATCTCGGTCATAAGGGTATGGGGAGTTTTTTTATCCTCGTCCCAACAGTAGTAAAAACTGACCGGGTTAAAACAATATCCAAATGTACGAAGGTGAGTGATAATTGAGACAGGTCCCCGCACTGGTTCACCCAATTGGTCGCTCATGGTTTTTCGTACTGCTTTTGCCAAGTCTTCCTCCTCTGGTTTATGGTAATCTTTACGGTTAAAACTTGATAGGTTTTTACGATTTGCAGACCAGAAAATATTTTTTTCAAAAACTTTATTTATTTCATCCGTAAAAAGATGAACCATAAAGACTTTGTAGCAAAAAGCATGTTTTTTTGGAATTCTTCTGTGGTGACGAACTTCGCCAAAATAAAGGGAGCTTTTCATTGAAGAAATTCTCCAAAAGCTTCGCAAACCCGCAAACCGCTTTTTAAACCATCCTCGTGAAAACCGTATCCCCAATAAGCACCACAGAGAGAGACTCCTTTGTTTCGAATGAAATTGGTGTGTCGAGCCTGATTTTGTTTTCGTCCAGAATGATAGGTGGGATGAGAGAAATTATAATTACCGTGGATTTTTTCCTCACTCAATATATTTTGCTGATTAAGCGAGACACAGAAGGGCTCTGTGGTTGGAAGGCTTTGTAAAATGTTCATATCGTAAGTAACCAGAGCTTCTTTGCTTTTTTCTTTTGGAAGAAATGCATTCCAACTTGCCCTTGCAGATTTTCTTTTTGGAATAACCGAGTCATCGCTGTGCAGAGTTACTTTATTTTTTTGATAGGGAAAAGAGGAGAGTAGATTCGTTTCCTCATCGGTTGGTGAAGAGAGTAATTGAAGGGATTGATCCGCGTGGCAGGCAAGAATGACTTCATCAAATGACTGTTCACTACCGTCTGGCATGGTTAAAATGACTTGCCCCTCTGACCTGACGATTTTTTTGATTGGGTGATTGAGTTTTAAACGGTCTCCCAAAATCTCCACCAACCTGTCCACATAGCTTCTGGACCCTCCTTTTACCACCCGCCATACAGGCCGGTTGTTTGCCTGAAGCATCTGGTGATTGGAAAGAAAGTCGGATACAAATTCCATGGGAAAAGCACCAAATTTTTCAGTTGAACATGACCACAGAGCAGAGCCAAGAGGTAAGAGGAAAACATCGGAGAATCTTTTTCCAAAACGGTGCTTTGCAAGAAAGGAATCTACGGTTTCATCATTATCGAGGCTTTTTTTCGCCAGTTCATGAAATCTCAAGATTTCCCGAACCATATTCCAGTGTTTCAGATCGAAAATATTTCGGATATGCCCAAATAATCCAAAGGCACTTTCTCCGCTGTATTCGAGGTTTAGTTCTTTAGACTGTACGGAAAAACCCATTCTTGTCTCCTGCGAATCGATTTCAAGCTTTTCAAGGAGTCGAACAAAATTTGGATAGTTTTCGCGATTAAAAACAATGAAACCAGTATCCACTTGGAAAGTACCGCTTTTTCCAGTGGTTTTAACTGTATTTACATGTCCTCCTGGTTTGTCCCGACTTTCAAAAAGAACTAAGTCATGTTTTTCATGCAATAAATAGGCACAGATAAGACCGGAGATACCCGACCCAACAACCGCGATTTTCACAAGCCAGAATTAATCTTTTGGTTGAATCGCTTTTTCTTTAACCCACACGGGAACAGGACGTAAGTCGTGTACTAAACCAAAAATAGACAATATTTTGAGCCCATAATATGTCAGGTCAAATTCGCCTTTAAAGAATCCCTGCCTGGCAGAACCTGGAAAGAAATGATGATTGTTATGCCATCCTTCCCCAAACGCGAAGATAGCCACCAACCAATTATTTCGGCTTTCATCCTTTGTGTTGAAACGCCTTGAGCCAAACAGGTGGGTTATTGAATTAACCGCGAAGGTAGCGTGGTATAAAACTATAGTGGGAACGAAAAATCCCCAAATCAGGCTTTGCATGTGCGTGAGTTCAGTAAGCGATGCGAACCATGCAAACTCCGGAAGGTAATAGCAAAAGAAACCTAGGAGCACCAGAGGTATCCAATCAAATCTATTTAAAAATCTTAATTCGCGGAATTTGAGCAGGTCCGGGATTTCCTTGAGAAATGTGGGTACTGCATAGTCGGTCATAAACCATAATGTGTGGCTCCAAAAGAAACTCTTTGAGTGTGGAGAATGCACATCTTTTTCAGTATCGGAATGACGGTGATGCCTTCGATGATGAGCTGCCCACCATAAAGGACCTCTTTGTCCGGAACTACAAGCAATGAATGCACCAAGAAATTGTACTAGTCTTGATGTTTTAAAAGTTCGGTGTGAAAAATACCTGTGGTAAAATGCCGTAATAGAAAACATTCGAACACTATAGGATACCAATGCCAAAACAAGACATGGTATTGTAACCGGGTGAAAGAATGCAATCAAAGCGAGGCAATGGAGAACAATGTAAGGCAAACACCTAAACCATTCAACCTTGCCCTTTGAACCTACAGGATCTTCAAAAGTTTCGGGTGGTGGGCATACCCACTTGGATAAAGAAAATGACATATTACGAAGCAGAATCTAAGACGAGAGATAGTTCTAAAGGACTCATCTTGGATTTGCCACGTAAATCGGTGCCAACTAACTTATCTAGTTTTCTGAAGTCTGCGTTTCCGTTTTGTAAGAGAACAGCCCTGAGCTTGCGAAGGCCAAGAGACTCAAGTTGCCTGACACGTTCGCCAGAAACATTCATGTAATCGGCAATATCATCAAGTTTCATAGATTCACCTTGATCCATACCAAAACGCATGCTTAAGACTTTTCGTTCCCGCTGATCTAAAAATGATAGGGCAACTGATATGTCATCTGAAAGGGAACCTTCCTCGCGATATGACTGGGCTAACTCTTCCTCGGCTGTCATAATGTCAGCAAGCGTATTGTTGGAATCCTCGCTCAAAGGCTCATCCAAAGAAAGGCAACTAGTTGGAGCAAATTTGACTCTTTTAGTAAGATTACGGTCTTGTCCGAGTGCATGGCTGACTTCGTCATCTGTAGGATTTCGGCCAAACTCGACTTGAAGGTCGGACCTAACTTGACCCTCTTTTCTTTTGCCCTGTGAAACATCATGGGGTACTGCTACAGCACCTGACATTTTTCCTATTAGTCTTTGAATTCGTTGACGGATCCACCATGCAGCGTAAGTACTAAGCTTGATACCCCGAGTGTGATCAAACTTATCCAAAGCCACAACCAAACCTTGGATGCCTTCCGCCATAATATCTTCCATCTGCACATTAGTTTGACGAAATTTAAGGGCAATAGATGCGACAAGACGAATATGACGCTCGATAAGTTCTTTCCGTGCATCTTCAGAGCCATTAGACATCTCCTCAAAAAGCTTATCACATTCTTCTTTGGTTGGGGGTGCCATGCGTGAACGATCAGAAATGAAGCGACCCACTGGATCTAAATCATCGCTTTGTTTGTTATTTTGATAGTGTGGAGAAACCATATCAAATAAAACGACCATAAATAAAATAAAGATCACAAAAAAGTATCAAAAAATTGATTCCAATTTTTTCCTTTTTAATTTGGAAACTGAAAAGGAAAATTTGTTTTCTTTTAGAATGACAATTTTTATGTAGTGTATTGAAAAGTCTGATTGATAAAAGTATACTTACTGTAAGAAGAGAGGGACTTTATTGTCCTGCGGGAGATTTTTACATTGATCCGAAAGGGAGGGTGGAAAACGCCCTTATTACTCATGCTCACAGCGATCATGCCCGTGCTGGGCACAAAAATTATTTATGTTCAGATTCTTCCAGGGAACTCCTTAGAATAAGAATAGGAAAGGATGGTGTGCTTGAATCCCTTCCTTTTGGTAAAAGTCAAAAAATTCGAGATGTGTATGTATCTTTTCATCCGGCTGGTCATATTCTTGGATCCGCCCAGATTCGGATTGAATTGAAGGGCATGGTATGGGTGGTAAGTGGAGATTATAAACCACAACCGGACAGAACTAGTGAGCCTTTTGAGCTAATCAAATGCCATCGATTTATTTCGGAATGTACTTTTGGTCTGCCTGTTTATAAATGGCAACCTGAAGAAGTCATTCATAAAGAAATTAATAATTGGTGGAAAAAAAATAAAGAGGATGGAAAAATATCTCTTCTTTTTGCCTATTCACTTGGCAAGGCCCAAAGAGTTTTAGCGGGCTTGGACCCATCTTTAGGGATTGTATATGCCCACAATGCTGTTCATTCATTTCTCAACGCATATAAAAATGCGGGGGTTGAACTTCCTGAAGTTAAAAAAGTCGAAAAGCAAAAAGATTATAACGGTTCAATCATCTTAGCCCCTCCAGCAGTTGAAGATAGTAGTTGGACAAAAAATTTTCGCGGAGCAAGAAGAGGATTTGCGTCGGGTTGGATGGCTATTCGTGGACCAAGAAAGAGAAAGAATGTGGATCGAGGCTTTGTTCTGTCAGACCATGCAGACTGGTCGGGTTTAATCGATGTCATAACTGGGACGGGTGCAGAAAAGATTATGATGACTCATGGAAATGGTGAATCTATTAGCAGATATTTGACTGAAAAGGGTATAAAGACGGAAGTTTTGGCTGATTCGGTTTTTCAGAGGGAGGAAATGGAATGAAAGAGTTTGCCAAGCTGTTTCACGATCTTGATCAATCAACAAAAACAAATGATCGGATTGAACTTTTGGTTAATTATTTCAGCACAGCAAATGAGGATGATTCGATTTGGGTGTGCTGGTTTCTTTCCGGGAACCGAATAAAAGGAGCTATAAAAACGGGTGAGCTCAGGCTTTTCTCTTCGGAGAGAAGCGGTCTACCACTTTGGTTAATTGAAGAGTCTCATGACCGAGTAGGTGATTTAGCTGAAACAATTTCCTTATTGATCGGAAAAAAGAGAAAGAGCCAGTCGATCAGTTTGAACAAACTGATCACTGAATATGTAGAACCCATGATATCTCTGAATTTAGATGGTCGAAGAGAAATGATATTCAAAATTTGGGACCTTTTAACAGAGTATGAACTCCTTCCTTTTCATAAATTACTCACTGGAGGTTTTAGAATGGGAGTGTCAAAAGGAAATTTATGTAAGGCTCTGGCTAGAGTAGGTAATGTTGAATCTTCGCTTATTGCCCAGAAGATCGCTGGTGACTGGAGTCCAAGAAATTTGAGTTTGGCTGAGATTCTGGACCCGGTTGATCAAGAGGAGCGATTTTGTAAGCCTTTTCCATTTTGTCTTGCTCATCCATTACAGGAAGATGTTAAAAAATTAGGAGATGTCGGAGATTGGCAGGTTGAATGGAAATGGGATGGAATAAGGGCACAGTTAATTAATCGTGCAGGGTCAGGTATGATTTGGTCAAGAGGGGATGAGTCGGTTGGTCATTCTTTCCCTGAAATTCTGGAAGCTGGTAAATGGTTACCCGGAGACCTTTGTTTGGATGGGGAAATTCTGGCTTGGGGGAAAGAGGGTTTACGATCTTTTTCCCGACTACAAAAAAGGCTTGGACGAAAAGAGCCAGGGCCAACTATCTTAAAGCGTGAGCCAGTGCGTTTTCAGGCATATGATATTCTTCGTTTGAATGGTGAAGATTTAAGACGGAAAACCCTTGAAGAAAGAAGGCAAATTATGGAGGAAGTCATGTCTTCTTTACCTAATGATTTTCCAATCGGACTATCGGATCAAGTAAGAGAAAATGATTGGGCTCAGTTATCCATGATAAGAGAGGAATCAAGAAAGCGTGGGGTAGAAGGTTTTATGTTGAAGAAAAAAGACTCCATTTACCAGGCAGGAAGGGTAAAGGGGGCATGGTACAAATGGAAGATCGATCCATTTGTAGCCGATATGGTTGTGGTTAGTGCTCAGTTAGGTCACGGGAAGAGATCAAATTTATATTCAGATTACACATTGGCAGTCTGGGATGAAAAAGAATTGGTGTCTGTGGCAAAGGCATACTCAGGGTTGACCGATGATGAAATTGAAAAAGTAGACCGTTATGTGAGAAAAAATATCACAGGTAAATTTGGACCAGTCCGTTCGGTACGGCCCGGTTTGGTGTTTGAAATTGCATTCGAGGGTGCACGGGGTTCAAGTAGGCACAAATCAGGAGTAGCTTTACGATTCCCCAGAATAAATAGATGGAGAAAAGATAAGGATATTAAAGAAGCAGATAGTTTGGAAACAATTCGGGGGTATGCCGGTATGGTAGATGAGATAGAATTGAAGGATGGAATTAAAGTAGACAACGAAGGGAACCTAATGCTTTTTTGAAAACATCAGGTGGCTTGCCAATTTTAGTCTATCAACCCCGATTATTTATTTCTGGCAAGACTGTCTTTAAACTTGGCGAGGTTTTGTTTTGCAGTTGTTTTCCGGTCAACAATAGGATTGGGATAATCACATCCTGTAATACAGTCTGATTCTTTCTGGATTGATTGCGGGGCTAAATGGGGTTCGTAGATATATTTGGATGGATACTTTTTTAACTCCGGAATCCAATACCTGATAAAATCAGCTGTCTTGGATTCAACATTAAGGCTAGATTTTGGATCCGGGCAGGGATTATAAAGTCTAAAGTAAGGCATTGAGAAAGGGGCAACTCCAGCNAGCCATAGCCAATTTCCGTTATTTAATGCCCAGTCGCTATCGAGAAGATTTTTGTCAAATACATCGCGTCCGAATTTCCAATGCTGCCAGAGTTGTCCACGGGTTAAGAAACAGGAAACAGCATGCCTNCCTAGATGATGCATCCAACCGGTTGTACTCAACTGTCTCATCATCGAATCGATTAGGGGAAATCCGGTTTGTCCGTTCTGCCAGGCATCCATTTTTTCCTGATCATATTCGTCCCAGTCAATCACTTTGCACATAGGGTTGTTTCTATCCTCATCCCAATGATCAACAGACCTTGAAAGAAGATAAAACATTTCTCTGAACATTAATTGTCCATGAAGGGATTCAGGTGGTTGGGCATGATTTCCCTGCATGTAACATTTCTCACATTCTTTCCAAAGTGTACGGGCGGATAGGCAACCTGTGCTGATGTACGGAGACAAACCGGTGGTAGTGGGTTCATTTGGTTCCCGATCTGTATTCGTAGAAATTGTTCTCGGTTTGCGAAATGAATTTACATAATCAGTTTTACCGGAAACTTTTTNCTTNAGTCTGGCGAGTGCCGTTGTTTCCCCACCTATGAAATAGGATGGNGTCGACATAATATCGGTTTTAATTTTAGCAGAGACTTGATCGGTGAACTCAGGGATTGAAAGGGAATGTAAATTAGATGCCTTATTGTCCAAGCCAGCTTTGGCTAAATTTGGAAGTGGAGGAATTTTTCCAGGTGGTTCAATTGGGTTTTCAATATCGTAAAATCCATGCTGATTTTTTTCAAATTGAAGAGAAAATATCTTATCCATGTCCTTCATGGATTTTGGATTTTTAAAACTTGNATGNGAAATGGTTTTTTCTATGTCATGAATGGTATGAACTGCCCCCAAAGAACTTATTTGAATATTCTTTAACTTTTTCGTAAGGGAATCAGAAATGAAGGAAAAATTTTCCCGATCCCATGGGTCGGAGGAATAATCACACAGAAGAGAGGTGAAGGATAAGCCTGAATTTTTAGCAAACTCGTCGAATATTTCTCTTGGATTACCGAGTAGGATGATTAAACGACTTTGATAGCGTTCCCGGAATTGAGCGTCCAAGTCAGATAAACTTTCAATCAAAAAGCGGAGACGAGCAGGACCATATTTTTCGAAATTTACTCCGAGTTGTTTGGGGTCAGCAATGTAGAGCGGCAAGACTGAATCAAAATTTTTGCAAGATGCTGCAGCAGATAAAACAGCGTTATCGTGAAGCCGAAGTGTTTTGCGAAGCCATAAAACACAGNTTTTCATTCAAAAAATTTTGCTCAGGACTGTTTTAAAGAGGCGAGTGCCTCGAGTGCNCGGGNTCTTCCTTCCTTNTGNTCNACACAAGGGAATGGATAATTGTTACCCAAAAAAACATCACTAACAAGAAGTAGGTCAGGTGGAGCTTCCCAAGGTTTAAAGACCCATTTTTTGGGGAGTTCACTAAGGGAAGGAATCCATTTTTTTGTATATTCACCATTTACATCAAATTTTTCCCCCTGTGTAATTGGGTTGAAAATACGAAAGTAGGGAGCAGCATCGGCACCACATCCGGCNGCCCATTGCCAACCCTGTGTATTACTGGCAAGNTCTGCATCCACNAATGTGTCCCAAAACCAACGAGCTCCGTCCTGCCAGGACAAGAGNAAGTGCTTAACAAGAAATGAGGCGACTACCATTCGAACACGGTTATGCATCCAACCTGTTTCGTATAACTGACGCATGCCCGCNTCCACCATAGGGTAGCCTGTTTGGCCAAATTGCCATGATTTTAACTGAGCAGNGTCCGATCTCCATGGAAAAGAGGCATATTTATCCCTGAGTGGTTGATCGGGTATTTTGGGAAAATGGTAAAGAAGATGGTATGAAAATTCTCTCCACCCAATTTCCACGAGGTACTTGTTTTCACCCCTGAATCCACCTTTNTTGTCCGAAGCCAAGACAGCCTNNCAGATCTGTTTNGGGCTGACCAGACCCCANGCCAAATATGGAGAGAGCCGGGATGTGCCGTCCTTGGATGGAATATTACGGGCAGTGGCATAAGAACGAGTCACTTCTTCGGTGGTTCGTTCGATGAGCCGGTGAGCTGCATCTTCAGACACTTCCCAGTGTTCGGAAAGTTTTAAATGCCAATCGTGATTTGGTAATAAATCAAGTTGTTCGAGTGTTAAGGAATCAGCTCCAGAATTGAATAATGATAATTGGCTTGGAGCGTAGTTCGATGTTTCCTTGTAGATTCCTGCCCTCGATTTCCGCCAGTACGGGGTGAAAACCTGAAATGGACGCCCCGAACCATTTTTTATTTCCCAGGGTTCCTGAAGGAGTGAAGTGTTGAAAGATTCAACGGTTATTGAATCCTTTACAAAGGATGATTCAACCAAGTTTTGTGTGGCGATACTTGCCGGATCATAAGTTCTACCAAAATACAGGGTGTCCGCGTTAAACTTTTCAGCTAAAAGGGGAAGAATTTCTTCTGCTTTTCCCTTTTGCAAAATAAATTTTCCTCCGAGATGTTCGATATCCTCTTTTAAACTTTTCAATGAGTGATGAAGCCACCAACGGGAAGCTGCTCCGGGGCTCCACTGACCACCTTCATCCCTGTTCCATATAAAGACAGGAATAATTTGTTTTTTTGCCTTTAGTGCTGCGGCAAGGCAGGGATTATCTTTGAGACGTAGATCTTTTCTGAACCAGACAAGGGCCCGTCCATTTGAGGGAGGAGAGAAATCAGCGATCATTCAGGCGGATTTTTGACAATCCTGCATCCACTTTAAGAACTTGTCCAGTGATGGATTTTGCAGAATTAGAATGAAGAAAAGATATAGTTCCCGCAATTTCTTCAACGGATGGTATTGCTTTTAAAGGATGCCTGTTTTCGATTAGCGGGATCATTTTATCTCCCCCCACCATTCCCAAACCCATTTCTGTTGGAGTCAGGGTCGGTGCGATGACATTAACACGAACTTTTGGTGCCAGGTCCGCAGCGAGAGCGACGGCAAAACCTTCCAGTCCTGATTTTGCCGCAGAAATTGCACAGTGGCTGGGAAGACCCGTTCCCGCAGCCACAGAAGACAAGAAAACAATCGAACCGTCAAGTCGTGGCAGTAATGCCTGTACGATAGTGAAAGCATCCAAAACGCTGGTTTTATAAGCTTCAAGCATTTGTTCCGTTTTTAAACGTTTAATGGGTCCAAGAATTACTTTTCCGGGACAAAAGGTGAGGGCGTTTATTTGTTCCGGTAGTTGATCAAGAAAATTATCCGGTGCTGATGCGTCTCCGGTAATCCAGTCACAGCCAGGAATATCCACACTCGGAGAAGTACGCGATAGAACAGTGACTTTTTGCCCTGCTTGAATTGATTGTTCGACAAGTGCTCTCCCAATTCCCCGGGAGCCTCCGATAATCAAGTGATTTAAAGAATCTGTGTTGTTAATTGAATTCACGAAAATATATCGTAATATAAGTTTTAGACGGATCACAATAATTTCTTACCCGCTTGCTTTTTTTGAAAAATGTAACATATTTCAAAAGCATGACAAGAGGTGGAAAAAGAAACGGAGCAGGTCGTCCAAAGGGTAGTAATCTTTATGGTGAAAAAACGCGTCCTGTTCGTATACCGGTAAGTCAAGTTGACCGGGTTTTAAGATTTGTACGTGAGCGGGAAAATCAATTGCCTTTGTATGCTTGCGGGGTGTCAGCAGGATTTCCTTCGCCTGCGGATGATTATCTAGAGGGTGCTCTTGATTTGAATACTCATTTGATTCGTGAGCCCAATGCCACCTTTTTTGTTCGTGCTAACGGAGAATCAATGATTGGGGCGGGTATTCATGACGGTGATTTGTTGGTGGTTGACAGAAGTGCACGGGTAGCGGATGGAAAAGTTGTGATTGTTGCTTTAAACGGTGAATTAACTGTGAAACGTTTTCGGAAGGAAAAGGGAAAATCCTGGCTAGTTCCTGAGAATCCAAAATTTAAGCCGATTTTACTAAGAGAAGAAGATGAGGCTCATTTATGGGGAGTTGTAACCAATGTGATTCATTCCCTGTGATTGCTCTGGCTGATTGTAACAATTTTTATGTATCCTGTGAGCGGGTATTTTGTCCTTCCTTAAAAAATCGTCCGGTTATTGTTCTTTCTAATAATGATGGTTGTGCAGTTGCCCGTTCGAATGAGGCAAAAGCACTGGGAATTCCAATGGGGGCTCCTTATCACCAGATTAAGAAGTGCTGTGAGCGTAATGGAGTTGTGGTTTTTTCATCCAATTATGAACTTTATGGTGATATGTCCCGTAGAGTAACTTCGGTACTCAGTCGTTTTGTACCTGAATTAGAAATTTATTCGATTGATGAATCATTTCTTAATTTGAGTGGTATGGAATTTCCTCTTCTATTAAGTCAGCGGATTCGTAAAACAGTAGGGCGCTGGACGGGGATTCCGATTTCAATTGGAATTGGGGAGACAAAGACCCTGGCTAAATTAGCTAATCGTTTAGCGAAGAAAAAAAAGGCTGGCTGCTTTGAAGTACGGGCTGGTCAGGAAGATATTTTAAGTAAAGTTCCGATTGGGGATATTTGGGGAATAGGCAGGCGGTTAAGTATCCGTTTACAAAGGGTAGGGTTGGATAATGCCCTTAGGTTTGTAAATGCTCCTTCTTCTCTTATTCGTTCAATTGGCGGAGTAACACTTGAACGAACCCGGTGTGAACTTGCCGGAATATCATGTCTGGAAATGGAGCAGGTTCCTCAACCACGAAAGAATACCTGTTCATCCCGCTCGTTTGGCCGCATGGTTGAAGATTTAAATGAATTAGAGGAGGCCGTGGCGAATTATGCAGTCCGTGCGACCCGTAAAATTCGTTCGGAAGGATCCCTTGCTTCTGCAATACAGGTTTTTATAAGTACCAATCGTTTCCGGGAAGATCATGAACAATATGCTAATTCACGAACTCTTTCTTTTGATGAGCCAACGGATGATCCCATCCGGGTGGTGAAAAATGCAAAATCCTTACTTCGTTCTATTTATCGAAAAGGATATGTTTATAAAAAAGCGGGGGTTTTATTAATCGACTTAATTTCAAAATGTACCCGTCAAACCCTTCTTTTTGAGGAATATGGAAAACCTCGGCGTAGTGAATTTGTGAATGCAGTTGAGGAAGTGGCTGCTCGTTATGGGGAATCGGGTGCATTTCTCGCCGCTCAAGGAATTAATAAAAAATGGAGTATGCGCCGGGAAATGAGGACGCCCCGCTACACAACTCATTGGGATGATTTGCCTTCTGTGAAGTAGAAGTGGCGAGGCTAATTTTTTACCCAATCAAAGCAGGCGATTTGTTCACCGTTGCGGGCAAGCAGGTAGCCATTGACGAAGGCGGGTCCGTTCCAGCAACGGGCATCATTGAGGAGTTGATGAGAGAAAATTTCATTGAACTGTTTGGGATTTGCTTCCACGACGGAAAGAATACCAGAGTGTCCGAGAATCAATAATTTTTGATCAGCAAGGAGGATTCTTCCGTAACTATACTTTTTTCCGCGCCACATCAGCTTTCCTGTTTTAGCTTCGATACATACCAAGAGATTCTCACTTAAGCCGAAAATATATCCATCTTTTAGAATTGGGTTGGAAAATTTTGCTTTTAAATCTTTAGATTTCCAGACAGTACTAAGTTGATAGTTTTTGCTACCTTTCTTGGCGATATTTAAGCACTCTGCTCCTTTGCCGTAACCGGCTGCCATAACAAAAGAATCGGATGAAACTGCAATAGGTTGGACAATTTGAGCATTGTTTAAAAAGATTTTCCATGGCTTTTCCCAAAGTGTGTCACCATCTAGGGGATTGAGTCCGGCGATTTTACCTTCCAATGCAACGATTAGATGATTTTCACCAAGAAGTGGAAGAATTTCTGGAGATAGATAAACACCTTTACCATGTAGTTTAGATTTCCAAATCATTTCTCCGGAAACTTTAGAATAAGCTTTTACCGCAGAATTTTCTCCCCCAAGGCATAAGATAATTAGATCGTTCCAAATGAGGGGAGAGCCTGAGATTCCCCATTCTGGAAAATCATAATCTTTTCCGGTTGTTTGAATTTTCCAGATTGGTTTTCCTGTATTAGCATCCGCACACGTTAGAATACCGTTAGAAAAGAGAGCGTACAATTTTCCCTCATGAAGGGTAGGAGTGGACCGTGGACCCTCACCACTCATCATGTCATACCACTTTGTTTTCTCAGCTAATCTCCATGTTTCTGAACCGTCTTCTAATTTTCGGGCAATTAAAATTTCTTCTTCTCCATCTTGCTCAAGTGTAATGATCTGAGTTTCAAAGGTAATAACTGAGGAATGTCCGGGACCACATTTGGTTGACCATCTGGTCTCCGGAATTTCTTTCCAGGCTATGTCAAGGTCTTGTTTTTGGACATGACCATTTTTGGTCGAACCTCGAAACTGTTCCCAATTTTGGGTGATTTTTCTTAAAGGCGGACGATTATATGTTTTTATTTTTTCATCCGCTTCTTTAGAAAAATCAATATGGGGCACCATGCCTCCACGCCACTCAATATTAACACACCCTGTGAAGAGGAGCGTTAGGAGAAAGAAAGCAAGAGATTTGCTGTATTTCAAAAATGCTAAATTTAGCCTTTTAAAGCAGTCTCAATGGCTTGTGTAAGTTTTTTTGAACTCGGTGAGGTCATGCTGCCAAATCGGTCAATGGGTTTCCCGTCTTTACCAACCAGGATCTTTCCGAAATTCCATTTAATATTTCCCTTTAGTGGGCCATTTTCTCCAATTATGTCTTTGTAGATGGGATGACGGTCAGGTCCATTCACATCGATTTTTGAATACATCGGAAAAGAAACTCCAAATTTTGTAGAACAAAACTCTTTGATTTCGGCTTCCGAGCCTGGTTCCTGTCCACCGAATTGATTGCATGGAAAACCACAAATCACCAAGCCTTTTTCTTTGTATTTTTGATACAGTTCTTCAAGACCTTTGTACTGCCGGGTGAACCCGCACCTTGATGCAACATTGACCATTAGGATTACTTTTCCTTTGTGCTCGGAGAGAGATGTTTCTTCGCCGTCAATTGTTTTTAATTTATGTTCATAAAGGTTTGCACCTTGGAGTGATGTTATTGCTGTCATAAGGGAAATAATGAATAATTTCATAATGGTGAGTGTTTGAATGGACTATTATTTTGAAGCTGTTTTGATTTTAACAGGGATATGAACTTCTGATCTTTTGAAAAAACCGGGGATAAAAGGACCGTTCCAATATACCCCATAAGCTTCACCATCCTGTAAAAAATTTTTATTTTTAGAAAGCCATAATTCTAATTTCTTTTTATTGGATGTAAAATTTTTTTCTGAGTAACTTCCCCTAATACCTACGGAAATGACCTTCAGGGCAGGGAGTTTTATCACCGATACAGAATCGTTAGAAAGTAACTTTTTTTTACTGTCCTCATGCCCAACAAAGAATCGCATTTTACCCGGGAATATATCAGCTTCCACGGGTGTGGTCATGGATACATTATTTGAGGAAATATATTGAAAAAGTTTCCTGAATAATCCGTTGTCAGATTTAAAGTAACTTGAATCAGTTGAAGCTTCAAGTGCAGTTCTTGCTGGAAGATCAATCACTACTATTTTTCCTACAGGAGTTTTCTCATGCATGGATTCGTATGCAGATAGTTGGGTGAAACAAAATATTAAAGAGAATAAAAAATAAAATCTCATGATATAAAATCGATTTTAATTACAGTTTGGTTCAATAAAAAATGTTCATTCATTAGGTGCGGTGCAAGTAAACCAAGAGATTTCTGTCAGGTTTTATTTTTAAAGTTAGTTATTTTATTACCCTAAATGTTAAGTTTATTCTAGGACCAATTGGTTTAGCCGTTCTGGGTATTTCATGCATCCAATTATGTTGAGTTGGTCCTTTCATTAGGAGAAAACTTCCATGTTTCAGAATGATATTATTCCTAAGGCTGTTAATTTTATAATCCTTGTGCCGTAATTTAAAATTTCTTTCCGCACCCAGACTGATGGATCCAATTACCGGGTTTTTACCAAGCTCTTTTTCATCATCACTATGCCATGCTACCCGGTCATTCCCATTTCGGTAATAATTTATCAGAACAGAATTAAAAACTGTCTTACTGACCTTTTCGATTTCTTTTTTTATTTCTAGTAGTTCGTTTGTCCATGAAATTGGTTGCATCATGATGCCCGAGTATGAATAGTTTTTTCCGGGTTCCCCGTACCAAGCTTCCAGTCGGGGAACCAAACTTTCCTTGCCATACATCTTGATGGTGTTTTGTTTCCATTGAATCGAGTCAATTAACCGATTGAGATAAAATGTTGATTTCTGTTTTGAGAAAAATTGAGGATAATAAAAAATTGAAGAGTCCGGAACATTAAGTTCTATCGATTCATTCCAGAACATTTCCTCAGTCGAATAAATCATCAATTAATCTTGGAGTTGAAAAAGGAAAAATTTACAATCTTCCAGAGAATTTATTTCCAGATCTTTTTTTACATTCTCAATTCCTAACCCATCCGCTTTATGAAGAGAAAAATTATCAATTTCACAACTCCCTGAAATAATCTGAATCCAAATGTTCGGATGGTTGATATCCTGTGAAATCTCAAGTCTTTCTCGTTTTTCTACATGACCAAAGCTGAAAATAGCATTCTGTCGGATAGAGGTGGAATCATTCCTTCCATCGCCGGAAAAGAGGACTTTTATACCGTTTCGAATGGTATCGTTACCCAGTTGCTTTTCTTCATACCTTGGTTTTCCCCCTTTTTGATTAGGCAACATCCAAATTTGGTAAAGTTCAACCTGTTCGTTATCGGATGGATTATATTCGCTATGATAAACACCTTCACCAGCACTCATATACTGAAGATTGCCGGGATAAATAATTGAACCATTCCCCATGCTATCTTTGTGTTCTAATTGGCCTGAAATCACATAAGTAAAAATTTCAGCGTTTTCATGAGGATGCTTACCAAAACCACTGCCGGGTTCAATTATGTCGTTATTCATTACTACAAGGGAATGAAAGCCGCAATGTACCGGATCATAATAATTAGCAAATGAAAAAGTAAATTTTGCATGTAACCATCCATGATCTGCAGTACCCCTGTCCTGTGCTTTTCGTAATTTGTAACTCATGATAACGGATCCATGCTATCAAAGCATTGATTCTAATCCAAATTTACGAATCAAAAGATTTTAATTTTTGAAAAAAAGAGAGAGTTCGTTTTTTTCTCTTTCCAGGGTTTCTTTACTGCCTTCTAAAAATTCGTTTAGATCATTTTCGTTCATTCGTAATCTTTTTAAAATTTTTCTCGAGGGTAAAACATCATGGTTGTGCCCGCTGTTTCCAAATTCCAAATAGTTCACGATAATATTTGCCATTAGCACTATATCAATAAGTCGATGAATTTCCGGATCTTCCACATCATCCCTTTTACTCCGATCCTCTTCATGATGCCATTTAGTAACCAATTCAACGATTGGAGAAATACCCCAGGAATTTACAATCATAGCACCTAGTTTGGCATGCCTGATTCCATATTCAAGTTTCTCAATATTTACAATGTTGGTTTTTCTTTCTTTGGCTAATAACACTTCGTTTTCAAAAGAATTTCTATTGAACTTAAATTTGGCAAGTTTTCCAATATCGTGAATTAAACCGCAGGTATATGCGTGATCTTTAAGTTGGAAATTTAAAAAATCAGATAACTTTGAACTTATTAAGCCAACACCAACCGAATGTACCCATAAGTTTTCTGGGTTATAATCGGAATTTTTTTTGTGAAGGTGCAAATCTAAGACCGAAGTGTTAAGTGAAATTCTTTTTACTTTTTCCAGGCCAATTTTTTGCATCGCATCATCCAAATTTGTAATTCGGTCGCTTTCTCCTCCTCGATATTCAACAGTATTGGCAATTTTTAAAACATTAGTGTATATGGATGGATCGGTTTTTATGATGTCCCTGATAGCATAGAGTGCGACATCCGGATCAGATACGATCGTCAATAGTTCATCCATAACCAGGGGAAGGCTTGGAAGTTGCCCTTTTAAGGATTGGACAATAAGAGAATATTGTTTTTCGTTTTCAGCCATCCATCAAATTTTATGAATATTTGTAAGAGATATTATCTAGTTACACTATTTAATTTAATGTGTAAAGTTTTCCATTGGGAATCGTTATCATGAAGATTGTTGTAGTTGGTGCAGGTATCTCTGGTTGTGTCTGTGCTTACAGATTAGCAACTGAAGGGCATGAAGTTACCCTAATCGAAAAAGGAAGGGGTGTTGGTGGGAGAATGGCTACTCGTAGAATGGACGGAGCAAGAATTGATCATGGTGCCCAATTCTTCACCGTGAAAGATGAAAGGATGAAATCATTACTCGCAGATTGGCAAGCGGGTGATGCGGTTCTTCCATGGTATGACAAAGTTCCGGGTCGTGATGATCTGGTGAAAAGAATTCGTTATCGCGGTAGAGCAGGCATGACGGGTCCTGCAAAATTACTTGCTGAATCTTTTAAATTTGAAAAAGAATTTTTTGTTGAATCGATTTTCCGTGGTGAAAAGTGGGAAATTTCTGAAAGGGAAGGTCTGAATAGGAAGTTGGTTGCAGATCATCTAGTATTAACTATGCCTGTTCCTCAGATACTTGAACTTTTGGAACGAAGTCAGTTCAAGTTTGGAGCCCAAGTCATGGATAAATTATCAAAGGTCAGGTATACCCGTTGTCTAGCAGTTTTGGGAATTATGAACCGGTCTTCAAGATTATCTATGCCGGGAACCATTACTCATCCAACTCCTGAAATTGACTGGATTTCAGATAATCAGATTAAAGGAATATCAGAAGTTCCTGCCTGTACCATTCATGCATCCGATGAATATTCACAGAAATTCTGGGACATTCCTGACCAAGACAGGGCTCCGTGTCTAATTCGAACTGCTGAAGAGTTATTAAATGTTAAGATAACCAACTGGAGTTGTCACAGATGGGGATTTGCTAAGCCATTGGTTACTTTTGGGGCTAGTCAATACCTTTCAAAATCGTACCGGATAAGTTTGGCTGGTGATAGTTTTGGTGGAGAAAGAATTGAGAATTCAGCTATGTCCGGATGGGATGCAGCATCTGCTATTCTTTCTTCCGATACTTAAAAGGTCAGAATTGGTAACTGTATCCGATTTCAAAAGAAGGAGTTGATTTTATATCACGATCAAGTAATTCAGTACCGTTGAGGAGTTCAATTTCAACTTTTCTTGCCAGATCAATTCCACCGTTAAGAAAAACACCGTGGTTTTCAGTTAAGTTCCATTGGATACCGGCTGATATTCTATATGAACGTAGACGAAAATTTCTTTCCTGTTTAGAACCGGTGTAAGAAGTTGACTGAGTATTCCATCTGTTTCCGGTAAATTGTCCGGCTAGAATAAAACTCAATGGCTCAGATATTTCATATTTATATCTGATGATTGGCCCGGCGAATAACAGTTTTGATTTTTCTGAGGGTTCCCAGGAAAATCCGACAGCAGGTACAAATAAGTCATCCCCCAATCCAGTAGTGTAGACTGCACCAAAGATCCATTCAAAAGTTTCGCTCGCCTTCCATTTGGCACCCAGAATGGTCATGTAATTCATAGCATCGGTATCGGTGTCCTTAAGATCACCAGCCAAATTCGGATTAAAAAGAAATATCCAGTCAAGAGTATCCGATTGTTTTTTGCTTATAAAAAAAGCTAAATCAATAGAATGGAGCCTGTCTTCATCAAGCAAAGCTTTGTCTGAAAAATCGAACCCTGTTGTTTGGTAGCGCAATCCTGCCGCAAACATCCAGGAATCAAGCTTCTTATAAAAAAAAGGAGCCTGTGCCTCCCATTGGTCATAACCAACCTCAGTTGTCAGACCATCAATTTTCCGATCCGGTACATTTGAATAAGATGCACGAATAGCCCCCATTTCCGAAATGGCACCCTGACCTTTAAGATTAAAGGAGATAAATACGAAACTGCATAGGATGACTAGACTTATTTTATTCATGCAATTACCTTACTTAGAACTCGTTCTGCGTCAAGAGAGTGGTTGGACATTTAAAAACTTAAGCATAGAATAATTTTCATGCACACACTTCGACAGGTTCAAATACTTCCGGTTTCGAGGCAGGTTTTGTGGGATTTTGTATCCGTTCCTCAGAATCTTAATCAGATCACACCACCTAAAATGGCATTTAAAATAGTGGGGGAATCGCCCGAAGCAGCTTATGCCGGACTTTTACTTGAGTACAAAGTTCGCATACCTGTGCTGGGCTGGACCAGTTGGCTAACTGAAATTAAATATGTCACGGAAGGTTATTCGTTTATGGATGAACAGCGTGTGGGCCCATATAAATTATGGCTTCATACGCATACCCTGGAAGAGGTTGATGGTGGTACGAAAATGACAGATGAGATCCGATATGCCATGCCATTTGGTCCCATCGGAGCCCTCGCTCATCTTTTATTCGTCAAGGGTACACTTCGGCAAATTTTTGAATATCGTAGAGAAAAATTAGATGAGATTTTCCCGGCAAAATAACTAATACCGAGCAATGCCGTCTGATTTCCTTCATAATTTTATGGATCAAAAATGGGAGGATTTACTTCTCATACACTGGCCTGTTGCCCAAGTTCGAGTGCAGGAGACTTTACCGGATGATCTTCGTGTTGATTTATTTGAAGAACAGGCATGGTTAAGTGTGGTTGGGTTTAGACTTTCGGGTTTGAAAATAGCCCCTTTTCGTTGGATCCAATGGCCAGGTTTTTGGGAAATTAATTTACGGACATATGTCAAAGACAAGAATGGTAGAAAAGGAATTTGGTTCTATTCTTTGGATTCTTCCGATCTCTTCGCTGTTATTGGAGCCCGTATTCTTTATGGACTTCATTACAATTATGCCCGGACTGACGGAAGAATAAAAGATAACCAAATTTTTTTCCATTCGGAGCGGAAATATCCTCATAATCAGGCAAATTCCGAGTTCTTTGCAGATTTGTCTGCAGGAAAACATTCGAGAAAAACTAAAAAAACAGGGCTCGATACATTCCTTTTGGAAAGATATCGTTTTTGGTCGCGAAGAAAACTCAGCAGATTTTCAGAGTCTGCAAAGGTCAGGCATGTTCCTTACCAATCGATAAAGGTAAAAACGGCACGATATAAAGGTGAACTTTTTAAATCACAGGGTTTTGACGAACCAACAGAGGCCCCTGTTCTTGGTCATTACTGTAAAGGATTTGAAGTTCAGGCAACTGCACCGTCATGGTTGCTTTCAACCGCCGGCCAGGCAAACCAAAGATAGGTTGAGTTTTCCATCCTTTGACATCCGAAAAAGGACGAATCGCGTAGATCGCTGATTGATTCATGCTGATGTGCACGAATCATCGATTCTTCAATCAACTCCCATAAAACCCGGTCGTTTCGAGAAGGATCATTGGGGATGCTTACACCATTCACGATTTCATTTAGCTCATCATGATTTGCTTTGCTGGTTTCAGCAGTGGCAATAGCGAGAATGCAGTTTGGAACAGCGTCTTTAACAAGTTCNAAGTGAAATTCTCCGTTTGAAGATCGGGGAGCGAGTAAATTGGCTAGGCAGTACATATTGGCATCATATTCAGCAAACTCGACACACCTTTCTGTCACCGGCCCGTCAAAAAAATGGCCACATCTAACCTTACCATTGGAAGAAAAATAAGCATGTTCTGCCCCCCACCATTTGGTTTGTAATAATCCTGCACTATGGAGTCTGAGCTTTTCATCCTCAACCAGACGGGGCGGATCAATATCTCCAAAGGAAGCACGCATAATCTTTAATTGATCACGGCAGAGATAAAAGAGNCGTCTTACATCTCCAATAGAAAAAGAATCCCCATTAAGTCTGTCAGAAAAGAAACCGAGAGATGGCATGGATGATAANAGAGTTCTTTGAACAGACTGAACACGGTTTCCGTGATCGTCCTTTCTAATTGGGATTTTCAATAAATCATCAACTGACTGGGAGAAGGAGGGAACTTTTTTTAAGTTCGATTTGAGTGCGGACATATCACCTGCTGCGGCGTTTGAATCTCCGGCAACTAGAGGGGAAAGGGCGATCAAATTTTCATACAATCGGTGAATTTCGTCCTGTAATTTGGAATCTTCTAAGTCATTTAAGGATACACTACCACCACCTCCACTGTAGCGGGATGTATGAATAGCAAATTGATTCCGTAGGGAATTGATTGGAGCAGAAGAAAGAAAAGGGTCGAAATTCAAACTTGGTTGACAATTTTGCATGATCCTTTCTTTGACTTCGAGACCGAGTGATTTTGGTTTTGAAGAAAGGGCAATTTTTGCAAAGTCTTCCTGNGCTTCAGNTAGAAATTGACGGGCNTCGTCATTCTCTTCCACCATGGCTTCGAAGAGTAAAGACTCATCCTTGGGAAGAACGCCAAGTGTATAATCGAGGGCTTTTTGTTTAAGAGTTTCCAAAATGTTAAATTATAAACTATTTACGATAAATATGATTTTCAAATCAATCCGGTTATAAATTGATGACTTGTTAATAATAAACAGAATCGAATTTTCATAAGCGTAAATTNGATAGCGAATTTCTTAATTTTTCGATTCCCAGGCGAGTGCGGGATTTTACGGTTCCCAAAGAAATGCTCAGGAATTCGGCAATTTCCTGTTGGTTCATCCCTTTAAAATAACTTAATTCNAGAACCTTTTTTTGTTCCTTAGGAAGATTGGAGAATGCCCGGTTTAAATGCTCCCGTTCATCAGTTGCGGTTGCTTTTTCCGCACCATCCTGATCCGTTTGATCTGGTCTTGCTTGGAGAATCTCATCGGTCTCTCCACGGTCTAATCTTCTTTTTCTTGAACGGTATTTATCGATACTGCGATTCCTTGTTAGAACAAGGAGCCAGCTACTGAACTTACCTTTTTGGGGAGAATAGGCTTCCGGTTTCTTCCAGAGAACTGAGAAAATATCCTGAATTACCTCTTCTGCTTCCCATCGATCTCCGAGAATTTCGAGGGAAAGAGAAAACATTGCTCCTGAGAAACGATCATATAGACTTTCAAAGGCAGAGGAATCTCTAGCCCTTATTTTTTCCCAGATCTCGTTTTCTATTTTAAGCATTAATTTTAAGTTTGCTTAAGCAAATTAATGCTGATCAAGCGAGTTAACCGCAATCGATTTTTTAAATCTTTTTAAGTTATTATTAAAACAGGTACTGTATATCAGTCCTGCTTTAAAAATTCTTAATCAAACTTTTTANGTAAAAAGTAAAATGGGATTACACATCTTCAATTTGATGTTTTTTCAAATCTTCTAGATTTACAATTTCCAAGGCAGATTCTTCACAGGCAGCAAGTTTAACCTTTGGAGGAACACCTGCTTCGAGTGCTTCCTGCCAGCGTGCCGCACATAAGCACCAACAATCACCACCCTTTAATCCGGGGAAATTATATTCCGGTCTTGGTGTGGAAAGATCATTCCCCATCGCCTGACTAAAAGCCAAGAACTCATCGGTCATACGGGCACAGATCACATGCCTACCCCCGTCATTTTCATCGGTTTCACAGGAACCATTTCGGTACCAACCGGTGTTTAACTTATTACAACACGGTTGTAGGGGTTCACCCAATACATTCTTGGGTCCTTGATTTCCTATTGGTGCTATCATGATCTCTAATTCAAGCCGAGTTTATAATCCTCACAAGCTTGAAATGATTAATGTGGAAGAAAATCCGTCAAGATTTCTGCAATTCTTAGAGGTTGATTTTATTCAACATAACCTTTGATCTGACCAGCCTTACCTCTTCATCGTTATAATCCTTTGCAAGACTCTTGACCTTTCAAAAGTAAGTATTTGGGTTCGGGATATGAAAGCTACAATAATTTCTCTGTTTGTTGCCATGCTCTTGGTAGGGTGTGTGCGTGATCGAATAACTGACTATTATGACAATGGTCAGAAGAAGTATGAACGCACCTGGAAAGGCCAAGAATTGGATGGGCCTGTTACTTGGTGGTACGAGAACGGGCAGAAGCACAAGCAGATAAACTACAAGGACGGGAAGAAGGATGGGCCTTTTATTGTGTGGAATGAAAAGGGTAAGGAAATAAGACGCGAAACCTACAAGGANGGCGAAATAGTCAAAGACTGACAATTCCCCCTGAACACCTCGGTCTTGCCCCCTTGCCATCATTTCGTAACAAGAAATTGGAGAGACAACTGCATTTACTGCGTGACCCATCGGTGATTTCCTGCAACTTAGTTGAATAAATGGCAGAATTTCTATCTTTATTCTCGGGGTGGCTCTGGGGTAATTTACTCTACCTTTTNTTAGGTGGAGGGTTTTTCTTTGCANTATTTTCCCNCTTTTCTCCTTTTCTTTATTTGGGGCATGGCTTCAAGTTACTCTTTGGTAAAAACGATGAGAAGGATGCACCCGGAGAGGTGAGTCATTTTCGTGCCCTTTGCAGTGCTTTATCTGGCACCGTGGGGATGGGCAATGTGGCGGGGGTAGCCGTTGCCATCACNCANGGTGGACCGGGAGCCATCTTTTGGATGTGGGTGTGTGCANTTCTTGGAATGGCTACCAAGTTCTATACCTGTTCGCTTGCAGTAATGTACCGCGGAAAGGACGAGAACGGAGTGGAGCAGGGCGGACCGATGTATTTCATCAGAGAAGGGCTGGGAGAGAAATGGAAGCCATTGGCTATCTTCTTCGCTGCCTGCGGGATGTTTGGTTGTTTGCCCCTGTTACAATCGAATCAACTGACACAGATTGTTAACACTATGTTTTTTGAACCACAGGGTTGGTTTGTCGGGTCTGATAACACGGCCAAGTTTGGGAATGCCCTGTTTGGTCTTTTACTTGCCGTGCTTGTCGGCATGGTGGTAGTCGGCGGTATCAAACGAATTGGTGCCTTTGCCGCACGGCTTGTTCCTGGAATGGTATTATTGTATGGGGGAACATCATTGGTAATTATTTTACTCCATGCGGATAAAATATTTCCATCTCTAAGTCTGATTTTTTCAGATGCATTCACTGGGCAGGCGATGGCCGGAGGTGCACTCGGTATGGTTATTGTAACCGGAGTTCGTCGGGCCGCATTTTCCAATGAGGCGGGGATGGGAACAGAAGCGATGGCACATGGTGCTGCCAAGACCAAGGAGCCGATCCGTGAGGGCCTGGTGGCGATGTGGGGACCGGTAATTGATACGCTGATTATGTGTACCCTGACCGGACTGGTTCTGATGGTCACGGGTGTCTGGGATTCCGGAATAGGAGATGGAGTACTCCTGACCACGCAGGCATTTCAGGAAGCACTTCCCGGAGTTGGACCCTATCTGCTACTCGCCGGAGTGCTTTGTCTGAGCTTTTCTTCGATGCTTGGGTTTTCCTATTATGTTGTAAAGTGCGGGTGTTTTCTTTTCGGTCAAAAGGCAAGACTACCCGTTCTAGGATTTTATCTTCTTACAATTGTGGTATCCGCAGTGGTGAAAATGGATGTGATTATAAATTTTCTGGATATTGCATTTGGCATGATGGCAATCCCTACAATCCTTTCAAGCATTTTGCTTGCTCCCAAAGTGAACCAAGCCACCAAAGAATATTTTAAAAATAAATATGAGAAAAATGAATCGTAGATCTTTGTTGGCTGCGGGAATGTTAGGCTCAGTCTCTGTTGTAACTGGTGAAAGTTTGCCCGCAGTCGGTAAAATAAATGCTAAGAAAAAACAGAAGCTTGGAATATCCAGTTATTCTTACTGGCACTTTCGACCACCTAAAGTGAAGATTGAAACCGTGATCGATAAAGCATCAGCTCTAGGCGTCGAAGGGGTTGATATTTTGCACCGTCAAATGGACTCGGAAGAGAGCAGTTATTTATCGAAATTAAAAAGACATGCCTTTCTTAACGGAATCGATCTAATCTGCCTCTCCATTCATCAGGACTTTGTGTCTCCGGATCCAAAATCCCGGGAAAGAAATATCGAGCATACGAAAAAGTGCATCCGAATTG
>NZKY01000034.1:5413-5882 GCA_002694035.1 Opitutia bacterium | reverse complement strand
AAAAGTGGCTCACCATGATGGGCACCAAGATTGGGCTTAAGGAAAAATTTGAGGGCGATGAAAAGTTAATTAGCGAGTTGCTTGATTGGATGCATAAGAATTCGGCTGACTTTACAAATACTTTTATCAATCTGGGCAAAGAAAAACTCCCTGATTTTGAAGCTTATGCAACCAAAGACTTTCAATCATGGCACTCAAGATGGCAGGAACGAATCAGGAAAGAAAAACAGGACAGGACCGCAACTTTAGCTTTAATGAATTCGGTAAATCCCTTGGTTATTCCCCGAAATCACAAGGTTGAAGAAGCTTTGCAGGCTGCCGAAGAGAATGATCTTCAACCCTTTCACAATCTTCTTCAATCACTCGAAAAACCGTACGAAAACAACNGCNGCTTGGATGGCTACCAAAGTCCACCAAANCCNGAGGAAAAAGTTCACCAAACTTTTTGTGGCACCTAAAGAAATTCTTC
>NZKY01000034.1:0-5408 GCA_002694035.1 Opitutia bacterium | reverse complement strand
TTGAACANNACATCNTAAAGAATTANNTTAAAATCATGTTTATTGGAATTGCGGGAATAATNGGNGCNGGAAAATCTACACTGACAAAAAATTTGGCAGAACATNTGGGNTATGAAGCATACAATGAGCCTGTGGAAGATAATCCATACCTAAACGATTTTTATTCGGACATGAAAAAATGGGGGGCTATGATGCAAATCCATTTGCTCTTCCGCAGATTTAAACAGCATCAGGAAATCGTCTGGAACAAGGGAATAGGTGCGGTTCAGGACAGAACAATTTATGAGGATACCATATTTGCAAAGATGCTACATAATTCGGGGTTGATCGACCAGCGTGACTACGAAACCTACACCGGACATTTCGATATTATGAAACGTTTTCTTGTTTATCCCGATGTCCTTATTTATCTAAGCATCTCGCCTGAAACTGCCATGCAAAGAATTGGGGAGCGAGGGAGGAATGTGGAGAATGGAATAACACTGGATTATATGCAAACATTACATCTAGGGTACGAAATTTTTATTGAGGAAATGAATAATTACACNCGGGTCCTCACCCTTGATTGGGATGAATACAAAGAGACCAAAGAAGTGGCCGAACTTGTAAGTAAAAAGTTTAAAGAAACCAGACCGTTCCTACGAAACCTAAACTAAAATTCTACAAATCATCCAAATCAAATAAAGTAGGTTATCGTTAAAATCTTCTCCACTTTGAGTAGTGGACTATTGACCAATCTACCTTCCCTTGTAGATTCAACATCATGAAAACTCTCGCACTATTCCTCTCTATTACGGCCATCCTTTTCAGCTCAGAAAAAAAGCCCAATATTCTGTTTATTTTTACTGATGACCATGCCTATCAGGCAGTTGGTGCCTATAATTCTTGGCTAAAGGAACACTGCCCCACCCCACATATCGATTCGCTCGCCCGAGACGGCATGCTTTTTGAACAGTGCTATGTAACGAATTCTATATGTGGGCCGATGCGGGCCGCNATTCAGACAGGAAAATATTCCCATGCAAATGGTTTCTTAGTAAACGGAAATAAGTTTGACGGAACCCANCAAACTTTNCCCAAACTTCTCCGTAAGGCAGGCTACACTACCGCAGTTGTGGGTAAATGGCATCTGGGAACTCATATGTCTCCTCAGGGTTATGACTATTCAGAAGTACTCATCGGACAAGGTCCCTACTACAATCCACCNATGCGACTCGATGAGGATGGAGATGGCAAACATGATAAAGTGGTAAAGCATATTGGATACACAACAGATATTATTACCGATCTTGCTTTGAACTGGATGAAATCAAAAAGAGATAAGGAAAAACCTTTCATGCTCATGTACCAGCACAAGGCTCCCCATCGCAACTGGCAACCCGGTCCAAAATATCTCACTAAATATGATAATATTACACTCCCAGAACCCGATACTCTTTTTGATGACTACAAAGGACGAACCCTGGCAGCCTATCAACAGGACATGACCATTGCCGAAACTATGAATCGTGGAGACTTAAAATTGGATGCGCCCGGAAACTTAACCCCAGAGCAAAGAAAAATATGGGATAACGCTTACAATCCAAAAAACGAAGCTCTCAAAAAAGCTAACTTAAGTGGTAAAGAATTAGTGCGTTGGAAATATCAGCGTTATGTAAAAGATTATCTTCGTTGTATTGCCTCAGTGGATGATGGGGTTGGACGTATGCTTGCTTACCTAAAAGAAACTGGGCTGGAAAAAAACACCATCGTGATCTACTGCTCAGATCAGGGATTCTATCTTGGAGAACATGGTTGGTTTGATAAGCGTTGGATGTACGAAGAATCTTTGCGAACCCCTNTATTGNTNCGTTGGCCNNGAGTGATTAAGCCNGGAAGTCGAAATGGTGATATTGTATCGCCTATCGATTTTGCCGGTACTTTTTGTGAAATAGCTGGGATCAAACCACCCAAAGATCTNCATGGTGAATCTCTNGTTTCAATTCTTAAAGGTAAAACTCCGAAAAATTGGCGAAAAAGTTTTTATTATCACTACTACGAATACCCAGGATATCACTGGGTTCGCCGTCACTACGGAGTAGCGGATGGTCGCTATAAATTAATTCGGTTTTATGAGAATGATGTAGATCAATGGGAGCTCTTCGACCTTAAGACTGACCCAAAAGAAATGAAAAGTGTCTACGGAACCGCTCAATATGCAGTCACNCAAAACCGCTTATCTAGACAACTTGCACTGCACCGCCAGAGCCTTGGGGTGCCATTGGTAGACCCACCCGAATCCGTTGTCAAACGATTGCCTCCACGAACCAGAAAACCAACAGCCCCATGATGAGAATCTATTATANTATCTTTTTTAATTTCTTCCTGACTTTTTCATTATTTTCAAAAGTTGAAGATCTCTTCTCCGGATCCTCACTNGNCNCATTTGAATTTGCTCCTAATTCCTGGGAAATTGATTCGGATGGTTCCATTGTTTGCAGAATGGAAAAAACGAAAGATAAAAAAGGGGTCGAACGCCTTAAAGGCATGGGCTATCTTTGGACCAAAAACAATTACGGTGATTTCTCACTTACCCTTGATTATAAATTGTCGGAGGGAGCAAACTCGGGAATTTTTTATCGAACCAATCCAAAAGATCCGGTACAGGGTGGATTCGAAATCCAGCTAATGGACAATGAAGGATTTCAAAAAAAGTCCAATCGTGTCCTCCCTCCAAGAAAGCTCAATGCATCCTTTTACGATGGCGTCGCACCGAAGGGAGATTTCTCAAAACCCGTCGGTCAGTGGAACAATGCAAAACTAACCTGCAAAGGCCCAATGATATCTTTTCATTTAAACGGCAAAAATGCATTTCGTATTAATTTGGATGATTGGAAAGAAGCCGGAAAAAATCCGGATGGATCGACTAATAAATTTAAGACAGCCCTGAAAGACTTACCCAGAACTGGACGGATCGGATTTCAGAATCATGGACAAGTTGTTTGGTTTAAAAATATTCAAGTAAAACAATTATAGATGAAAACTTTTTACCTGTTCGGGATTTCGCTGGTTTTATTTATTGGGTCAGCTTTTTCTCAAAACTGGCCCCGTTTTCGGGGTCCCAATGGATCAGGTGGTTCGGATTCATCCATCCCATCCAAATGGGATAATTCATCCTATCGTTGGTCCGTAAAGCTGGATGAGAATGGGCACGGTTCCCCTTCTGTATGGGGAAAACGAGTTTTTCTTAATTCCTCTGCAGAAAAAGGAAAAACCCGTAAAGTTATATGTATTGATTCAGATACTGGAAAGACAAACTGGTCCCGTTCCTATTCATCAAAAACCCACAAAACTCATCGATTTAACAGTTTTGCTTCCAGCACTCCAGCTTTNGATGATTCACATGTTTATTCTGTTTGGGGGCACGCAACTGAACTGATGGTCACTGCTCACAATCATTACGGAGATCTAATATGGGAGAAAGATNTGGGTGGTGTGAATGGNGGACACGGCTTTGCAGTTTCTCCCATTGTCTTCGAAGATTTATTAATCGTTCCAAATGATCAGGAAAAAGGCGGAGGTGCCCATTATGCCNTGGATTGTAAGACTGGTAAAATTAAATGGAAGGTACCCCGTGAAAATAAAAGATTAACTTACTCAACTCCCTGTATTTTTACTCCTCCAAATGGAAGACATGAACTCATATTCACAAACTGGTGGCTTGGNTTCACCAGTATGGAACCACGGACCGGAAAAAAACTGTGGGAATTATCTGTATTCGGAAGACCTCATTCTGAAAGAGCGATCTCATCCCCTATTGTTGCAGGAGATTTGGTTCTCGGTGTATGCGGATTTACCACACTTGATAAACACCTTGTGGCAATTCGTCCGGCATCCGTTTCTAAGAATGGAAAAGCCGAAGAGCTTTGGAGGCTTGAAGACACAATGCCCCATATTCCATCGCCACTTGTTTCAGGAAACCGTCTCTATCTCTGGGCGGACAATGGTGTAATTACATGCGTACGACCAAACAACGGAAAACTGGTATGGAAAGCTCGGGTTGAAGGTGTCCGCGATACTTTTTTTGGATCTCCTGTACGGGCTGGAAATAAAATCTTTTGCGTATCAGCACACGGGCAAGTGGTGGTAATTTCAGATAGTGAAAAATTTGAACAGTTAGGCGTCACTGACCTGGGAGAAATTTGCCGATCAACACCGGCTCTTGCCAACGGTGATCTTTATCTTCGAACAGCCGAGCAACTGTTATGCATTAAAGGCCATTCGAAAATCTAAAATTAATTATTCTGAAAATCTGCCATTATGCGCAAAATGGCACCAGTAGGAATTTTACTCAAATAACTCATTTTGGTTCTCTTGAAATAAAAGCTCTTTGAGTTTTCACTAACTTGCTCAACCCAAAAACACTGCCATCGCTCACGACCAAGTGCATTGAGCTGCATCTCAATGTCCTTTATTTTTTCAGAGCCAAAAGTCACAATCTTGTATTCCCAGTCACCAATATTCTCAATATCCTTAAGAAGCCATTCCTTTGATTTACTGGTTAAATTCTTTCCATCGCCCAGAGTTTCCTCGTANTTCTCTTTTGCNCCTTTTACTCCTTTTTCATAAACCTCCTTCAATTTTTCTGAGTAAGACTTTTCATTCTCTTTTTCTCCCTCCTTGGCTAAAAGAAATGAACCAAATGAAAAAATGCTGATTATTAATAAATGCTTCATGTAAAAAAATTACAATTTTGGTTGATGTTTGGTCAAGCGATTGTGAAAAATTAAATAAAGAACAAATCCTTTTAAATTAACAAAATTAAGACTCCCATGAAATCGTTAACCTTTAATTCGAAATAAAATGAATTTATTCTCTGAAGAAGACATCGAAAATTATCAAGAGGATGGTTACATTATCGTCCGAAATTTATTTACTGAAGANGAAATAAATCTCCTCGGNCAAACTGCTCGTGCGGATAATGAGATGGACAAATCATCNAACAAAAGAGATGACGGTGAGCCAATCGTTCTGAACATTCTAGATGGGCTAATGAACCCTTCGTTCATGAGGCACTGTACTCAATGATCAGGAGGCAATGCATATTCATCTCAAAGAAGGCTCTGTCACAGTTCCTCTAAAAGGCTCGTGGTTTGAATCCGGATTAAAGGGAACCATGGGTGANCTTCTTTGNTCCATTGAAGAANNCCGGGAACNTTACCANAGTGCAANGAATAATTTAAANACACTCGAGCTTTGTTTTNCCGCTCAGAAGAGTGTNCAAGATGGAAAACNTGTCCTTTTTTAAAGCGTCCNCATTTAAAATAGTCTTTGATGAATTATACTTTGCTATACCGCTTCCCTTTTTTTTGAAAAAACACTAACGAGAATCACAAAAAAACATAGAGTCAGATTAAAAAGTGGAATCT
>NZKY01000033.1 GCA_002694035.1 Opitutia bacterium | reverse complement strand
CATCCATGATCTTCGTCATACATCGATCAAGGAAAAATCATCAAACCATCGCACCTCAATGGTTTTTACTTGCCTCCGCAATTTGGTTTCCGGCACTTTTTACCATTGCCTGGAATGGATTAGAGCTCAATCCGGCCAAAGGAACAGTTCAAAGTGTTTTATCTATGTGGTACGGACAAAGCTTAATATGGTTATGGCTTACGCCTTTTGCATTGGGAGTTGCCTACTATATTATTCCAGCAATTACCGGGCTGGCTATAGATAAATACTATTTAGCCATTTTTGGTTTTTGGTGTATTGCTGCTCTGGCACCATGGTCAGTCGTTCACCACCTTGAAGGAGGGCCAGTTCCAATGTGGATTCCAGCCATTGGTACTGTCATGAGTATTGCGATGATTTTTCCAATTGCTGTTGCCTCGACTAATTTTCACGCTACCGCATTCAAGAATGTTAATAAGGTTTGGAATAGTTTACCATTACGCTTTATTATTTTTGGTACCTTATCATACACAATTTCCAGTTATATTGGTGTAATATTCTCATTACCAGCAGTAGCAAAATTGACTCAATTCTCCATCATAAATGAGTTTCACTTTAACCAACGGGTATACGGTTTTTTCAGTATGATAGTTTTCGGAGCTGTTTATCACATGCTTCCCAGAATTACTGGCAAGGAAATTGGAGTAAAAGCCAAAAACTTTCATTTCTGGACATCTGCTCTTGGTGTATTGATGCTACTTCTAGCATACCTTATTGGTGGATTAACACATGGAGTGCTTGCTCAGCAACCATCGCTAGATTGGGCGTCTTCTGTAATTTCATCAATTAAACCATACTTTTTGATTACTGAAATTGCATTTGTTATTCTGGGTTTCTCTCAATTAGTATTTGTTATTAATATATGGAAGGTGCTTGTACCTAACCCATTTCAGGATGGTAGTAGAAATAAACAGTTCATCGAAAGATCATCTGCAACATGAACAACATATTCAAATTTGCTTTAGGAATTTTATCTACTTTAGTTTTCGCTTGGTTAGCATTTGTTGTTGGTGCTCGTGCACAATTTGGGGATCTTGAACCAACTTCGTCTACTCTTAATGAAGACGGATCTATACCCGAAGATGCTGATTTGTATCCAAAAGCATTTTCTGGAATTGCTCAACAAGGAGCAGTAGAGTATGTCTCTCTTGGATGTGCAACTTGTCATACCCAACAGGTCCGTCTTGTAGAAGCTGGCTTTGATGTTGAAAGAGGGTGGGGTAAAAGACCTTCAGTTCCTCGGGATTATATTCTTCAAAATGAAGTTTCTATTGGAAACACTAGAGTCGGTCCTGATTTGGCTAATGTTGGATTGCGAGATTATTCTGATGAATGGTTACATCAACACCTGTTTGAGCCACAGTCTTTGGTAGAAGATTCAATTTGCCCACCAAGTCCATTTCTCTTCGAAATTAAAGATGAACCTTCTGCAAATACTATTTTGATTAAGAATGATAAAGAGGATAAACATATCGTACCATCTTTAAGAGCAGAGCGTATTGTTGCCTACCTTCAATCTCTGAAACAAGACTACGAGCTTCCTGAAATTTCATTTGTCGAAGAGCCAAAAATATCAGACGATGAAATTGCCGAAGAAACCGAAGCAATTGAAGTAGATAGTAATGCAACACAACTACCTAGTTGGCTTGCTGAACAAATTTCTTCAGGAAAAGAAATTTACATGAAAGCTGCACCTGGTGGAGGTTTGTGTTTTACTTGCCATCAACCTAACGGACAAGGTCTCGCTGGACAATTCCCTCCTTTAGCTGGGTCCGATTGGGTTTTGGGAGATAAAGAAAGATTAATCAAAATTACTATGCATGGTTTGATGGGTGAAATTGAAGTTAATGGTGTGAAATATAACAATGTCATGGCACCTCCAGGAATCCCTCCTGGATCACTCACTAACCAACAGATTGCAGATGTCCTTACATACATTAGAAATGATTGGGGAAATTCTGCATCATCCATCAGTAAGGAAGAAGTTAAGACTATCAGGGAATCAGTCAAAGACAGACCTGCAATGCAGATGTGGACAGCTGCGGAGTTGGAGGCAAATTAAATGAGTGACAAGAAACAAAAAAGCTCTACTGGAGAAGAAGGAATGAACGATGACCTTATGGTTGAAGTACACTCTCGTCTAGCTCGTGAAAAACATGAACCTACAAAAGGTTTTCTTATTGCTCCTTTAATCTTTGTTTTTGTATTCGGGTGTCTTATTTTTGTTTGTTCAATCCAGCTTGCACATTCAACCAATAGTTTTCAATTACATCCTCCCCAAGAAGTTGTGGAATTAACCGAAGAGGAAAAAGAAGCCGTAAGGTTTGAAAGAAAAATGCAATCCGGCAAAAAGACTTTTGCTCTCAGATGTGCATCCTGCCATCAAACTAACGGTCTTGGTATCGAAAATCAGTATCCACCACTTGCTGGCTCAGAATGGGTAACTGCAAATCCTGAACTTATAACCAAAATAATATTAAAAGGTTTAAAAGGTGAAATTCTTGTAAAAGGGGAAAAGTATGGAACATCTGCAGCAGTTAATATGGTTGCAGTTGACATAAACGACCGAGAAATTGCAAATGTTTCAACCTATGTGAGAAACGCTTGGGGAAATGAAGCTTCTGAACTTACTGAAGATCAAGTTTCGAAAATTCGCGACTCCATTGCTGATATGCAGGATCAATGGACAGGTGAGGAACTTCAATCGGAATACCTTTCTAATCTTTAACTCAATTGTTTTACACGCTGTAATGCTCATTCTTTATTGAGCATTTTGTATAAAAAGGTTTAATGCCTTAATTGAAGTATCTCTTTATATTTTTCCTGTGTTGCTGTAATTTGGTTTGTTCGAANCNAATCTTTGGTAATGATGAAAATACTAGCTTAGAGGCCAAGGAAGATCTGATCTTTTATTTTCCTCAAATTGGAAAAGTTATAGAATCTATTGAAGCACGGTCACCAAGTTTAAAAATTTTAAAACAAAATGAAAACGAAGCATTTGCAAAAACTCAAATTGCAGAATCTCTAAAAGGAACAAAAATAAATTTAAGTATTGGTTCTCACTCTATTCATGAGGATAGACCAGGGCAGAATTACCAACAAAGTTTCAGGACAATTGGGTCTATATTTCTTAAAAAACCTTTATATCATTGGGGTGGATTGAAAGCTAAAAGCAAAATTGCAAAACTTTCAGAGAAATATGCTAAACAAGAATCCGCTATTTTTAAACATAGCTTAATTAGTGAAATAAAATCAGAATATACAGATTTAGTTCTGTTAAACTTCAAACTTAAACTAGAGAAAAAAGTATTGAGTTTTTCACAGGAGAATGAAGCTGAAGTAATAAAAAAACAAGAACGTGGTCTTAAGACAAAATTAGATGTTAATGACGCGGCAATTAAAAGATTAACTCAAGCAATTATAATTGCTGAGACTGAAAGAATTTTTTCNCAAAAAAAATCCTTATTTCAATTTGAAACCGGATTCCTAGAGGATTTATCCTACGATATTTCAACGCCTTTTTTAAATTTTTGTAAAGAACATCAATTCCTTGAAAAAAATATGCCTCAATTTATTGCGTCCTCTACTTCATCTGAAATTGAAAAACTTAAAACTCTAATCAAATCTGAAAACGAAAATATCAAAGTTGCTGAGTCTTCATTGAAACCAAAATTAAACCTAATAGGTGCAGTTTATCAGGATCAGATCGACCTACCAAATAACCCTGATTCAGTCAGAAGAAATAACTTCTTAGCAGGACTGGAAGTAACCTGGGCAATTTGGGACTCATCTTTGAGTAAAGCAGAAAAATCCCTTGCAATTGCACAGAAGAGGAAATTTGAGATTCAACTTGAAGATAAAGTTAGACATCTTAGGGTTGAAATCGAGAATCTTAGATCTGAACTAAAAAGTCTGGCAAACCAAATTAAACTTTCAAGGCAACTTCTTAAATCAGCACATGAAAGGCAAGAAATCAGTCAGATCAATTTTGATCAAAATAAGATATCAGCCAATGAATTACTGCTTTCGAAAATTAATTTACACAAAGCAGAAGCAAGTTTAATTGAAATAGTCTTTNAGTATCTNANAGCAAAATANCAGTTTCAACTTTATTCGCTAAAGGGTAATTTCAAAAACAATGAAGTTTTTAAGTAAAAAAAGCATTTTTATTCTGCTTTTGGTTTTTTTCTCTTCCATTGCTTACTATAATTTNGGCATCAAAGAAAGCTTTGTGTGCACAAAGGTAAAAAGGGGGGATATCTTTGACTCCGTCACTGGAAATGTGCGTGTTCTTGCAGAACAAACTTATCAAATAAAGACAATTCAGAACGGTCTATTGTCTTCTATCATCAAATTGCCTTCTGCTAAATCAAAGTTTGTCAAAAAAAATGAAATCCTTGCAACACTAGATTCGAGTGATCTCAATCGAAGTCTGAACCAGGCTATCTCATCAAGGAAATATTTGCTTGAAAAAATGAATACTGCTTCTGTTACTTCTATCCAGTTAGAAAATGAGATAAAAGAGTTGAAAATTATTGAGAATTTATACCATGAAAACGGAGCAACGCTTTCGCAGTTGGACAAAAAACAAAATCTTGTAAAGCAACTTCAAGCAAAAGAAAAGTTAGAAAAGATCTCACAAGAAGATGAATTATCTTCTCTTTCTGCNAAGATAGATCTTTTAAAATCACAGATTGAAAAAATGATTATTCGGAGTCCAATTGAAGGTGAATTCATTTTTTCTTCTGTGTCACCTGGTGACTATCTTTCCTCTGGACAGAATATCGGCACAATAATTTCAAAAGAAAGACTTATTGAAGCTTCGTTAATCGAAGAAGATTGCATAGACATAAAAGAAGGTTTGTCTGCCGCCATCACCCTTTTTACCTACGGAAAAAAAGTAATCGAGGGTTCAGTGAATCGTCTATCGAATGTAATCGATTCAAACACTGGAAGAAGAGTTGTTTATTTAAAGGTTTTAGATAACTCAATGATATTACCCACGGGTTCCACAGGTAGAGTTTCTATCGTAAAGAAAAAGAAGACTAACTGCTTACTTATTCCAAGAAAATCTTTGGTTGGAAACTCAGTATTTTTTTTCAAGGATGGTAAGGTTTCTATCAGAAAAATAAATAGTGGTTTAAGAAATCTTCAGAAAGTTGAGGTAATGAACGGTCTAAATGAAGGGGATATAATTGTAACTCAAACCCCTCATTTACTTAATGATAAACAAAAAATTACTCCAATACTCTCAGAATAGAGTAGATAAATTGAATCGTGTTCCTTTCTTTCCAACTAGCCTTGCGATATATAAACTCTCGCAGACGGGCTATGCTGATGAGTTTAGCCGGAATTATTTTTGGAATTTCATTTTTTGTCATAACTCAGGCCCAAACATCTGGATTTCAAGAATATTTTATAAAAACCATTCTTGGTGTTAACGGAGCAATAAAGGTTTCGGATCGATTTCAAGATCTAGACGGAACTGTCAAAACAGTTTCAAAAAATGGTAAAGTAAACTTTGAATTCAAAAGTCGGGAAAATACTCCATATATTCAAGGAATAGATTACCCAGAAAAATTAAAGCGTGCTTTATCTTCGTTCGAATCCATAAAGGGAATTTCCGAAGTTTTCGAGACTAATGCCCTGGCGAATACTAAATCGCGATCTGACCCTGTACAAGTTCACGGGATAAGAATAAAAGACCACCTTCTAGCTTCTGAAATAAGAGATCAACTTATTGATGGGTCCATAGATAATTTTCAAAGAGATAGGTTAGGCTTGTTTATTGGAAATAGGACAGCACAAAGACAAAACCTAAAATTGAATGACCGAGTTAGTATTTCCGGTCAAAAGGAAACCCTCAACCTTCGAGTTTCTGGAATATTTGAATCTGGAATCAGTGAAATTGACAAAAAAAGAGTTTATGTATCCATCTCGACAGCACGCTCTTTAGTTGGAAAAAGATTTGGTGGTTCTTTTTTTCAACTAGGCTTGAAAGATCCTTTTGACGCAGAAAAAATTGCTCTTCAAATCCAAGAAACCATTGGACACAGAAGCGTAAGTTGGCAAGAAAGTGAAAAAGTATGGCTGGATGTTTTTAGGGCACTAAGAATATCTTCCGCCATTACAATTTCATCGATTCTAATGCTTTCTGGATTAGGAATTTTTAATGTTTTTGCAATCATGGTAATTGAAAAAACAAGGGATATTGCAATTCTAAGATCTATTGGATTTCAACCTTCTGATATTGCTTCGATCTTCATTTGGCAAGGAGTGATTATTCTTTTGGTAGGGATTTTAGTAGGTGTATTATTTGGTGCATTGGGAACTTATGTAATATCGGAGATTCCNATTCAAATAAGAGGTATTTTCAAAACTGATAGCTTCGTAGTTAATTGGGACATCTCACATTACTGGTTTGGTATTCTTATCGCTTCAATATTTGTTGGTTTGGCAAGTTGGATTCCCGCACGAAGGGCCGCAAAAATAGAACCTGCAAAAATTATCAGAGAAACAATCTAATCGTGACCAAAATTTTAACAGTAAGGAATCTAAAACACACATTCACTACGGGAGGAAAAAAAGTGAATGCACTTAATGGAGTATCTTTTGAATTAAATAAAGGTGAGCTAACATCGATTGTTGGTCCATCAGGGTGTGGTAAGAGTACTCTAATGTACTTACTTGGTTTATTGGACAAACCCGAATCAGGAGAAATTCTTCTGAACGGTTTACAGGTTTCCGAATTGAACGATTTACAGCGAACTCGATTAAGAAGAAATTCCATTGGATTCGTCTTCCAATTTCATTTTTTAATTAAAGAATTAACGGCAAGAGAAAATGTTGCTCTTCCTGCCCAGAGGAATGGAATGACAACTGAAGAATCTACCGAAAAAGCAAATGATATACTCAATAAGCTAGGACTTTCAGATAAAGCAGAACGTTTTGTAAATAAATTATCAGGTGGCGAACAACAAAGAGTTGCAATTGCAAGAGCTCTGGTAAATTCACCCTCTCTTCTATTAGCTGATGAGCCAACCGGAAACTTAGATACGGAAAGTTCTGATAAAGTTTTTAAACTGCTAAAAGAGCTTTCTATTGAAAATAAACTCTCAGTATTATTAGTAACCCACAATTCAGAGCTCGCTAATAAATGCGACAACTTTATTTCGATGAAAGATGGAGCAATTGTAAATTCGATCTAACCTTCTTTTTTTATTCTTTCATATGCCTGATTTACTTTTGCGAGCTGGTCATTAGCAAAAGATATAAATTCATCAGGTAAATTTTTGCTTTTTAATTTATCAGGGTGAAAGTTAGCAGCTCTCTTTCGATATGCAGTTTTAATCTCTGAATCACTACTATTAGTTTTTAAACCTAATATGTTATAAGCTTCATTCAATGACATAGAGTTCCGGTCAATTTTATAAGAGGGTGGGGCATAACCACCATTAACCCATGAACGAACTAGTCCATTTGGCAATTGAAGGCACTTTTCTGCACGCTGAAGATATTTGAAATGTATATTGTTCAGCTTAGTCCCATTAGATATAACAATTTCAAAAAGGCCACCAAGGAAGGATTGACCCACAACTTCGTCAAAAGCAATCAGTTTACCGACTTCCCTAAATTCTTCATCTATTGACCTTCTACTATGTTTCGCTTTACGAAAAACATTCTTTGCGAACTCTTTAGTTTTTTTATTAAGTCCCATTCGGTCCATAATACTTTCAGTTACACTAATTTCTTTAGCAGAAATTCTTCCGTCAGCTTTTGCGATTTTTGACGCACAGGAAAAAAAGTAAGCAATGTACAAGATACGTGCTTTTTTCTCGTCCTGTGGAGTTATATCGTCTTCATCATATAGATGACCTATGGCAGCACCGACCAATGCTCCCATGGGACCGCCCAATAAACCAATACCTGAACCAATTAATTTACCCCACCAATTCATAATGAAAAATCCTAATAATCATCTTGAATTTTAAAGGTAACAAAAAATCTTTAGCCTAAGCTCTGTAGGGATCAGGCGTAGGTCCAACAGGGTTACCTGTATTTGGAATGACTTGAACACAACGGTCATCCCAAAGTTCAATCATATCCATATCTTTAGCATTTGTAATTTCAAGATCAGGCAAACCATGTTTGTTTAACCATTTTTTGATTGGAGGTATAGCCAAATCAGGATCTTGAGCTCGTGCAGTTAGAATCTTCACCCTGTACCCCATCTGTATCCAAATCTTTACCCTTTTAAGCATGTTTGGAACGGGTTTTCCGATATGTTCAAACCCCTGCCAAGGTTCAGCTACAGCAAGCGTGCCATCTAAATCTACTCCAATCCATTGGTTTGATTCAGCTTCTTCTCCGTATTTATTTTCGTCAGTCAATGGGAGACCTTTACTATGAGGTACACGAACATGAATTTTTTTGCCAGTGAAGGCTTGCGTAAGGAAGCGAAACATTCTTTATCAATCAATGTAATTAAAGTATTACATCAAAATGATCGGGCAAGTCGAAACAATTCAAATTTCAGTAATTTCAAATAGTACAAACTATTTAACCTATGAAGGGTTACCATGGATAGTTCTTGCATGGATTGGACTTTTTTTCTTTCGACCATTCGCAACTCTTACACATGAAATTGGGCACCTCATCCCCGCTTTGCTTCTGACTAAAAATGAAGTATCGATTCGCGTAGGAGAGCAAGGAAGCAAATGGAAGGGTAGATTTTTAGATATCATTTGGGAATTTAATTTTAAAAATGGCAACGAAGGATTTACCGGATACGATAAAAAACTTTTAACCAAAATGACCCATGGTGTTATTATAGTTGGAGGACTTATTTCCTCTTTTATGATGTCACTTACAACTGCTTATTTTCTCTTTAATTTCAAGCATTCTACTGGGGTCGAAATTATTCTTGTAAGTTGGTTTTGTGCAAATGCCCTAACTTTTATGAGAGCCTTGATTCCAGTAAAATTAAAACCAACTAAATGTTTTCCAGACGGTCCAGAAAGTGACGGTATGGAGTTAAAAAAACTCCTATTTGATAAAAAAATTAAGTAATATCCTCTATCTGTTGGTCATACAAAGATCGATACAAATCACAACTACTATAGACAACCTCGTGGCTTCCATCAGCAATGATTTCACCCTTATTTATTACAAGAATTCTTTTTGCTAAGCGGATTGAACTAAATCGATGGGCAATCAAAAAAGTTGTTTTACCCTTCATTAATATTTTTAAGGACTCTTGAATTTTTTCTTCATTTTCCGAATCCAAAGCAGAGGTTGCCTCATCCAAAATTAGAATTGGAGCATTCTTGTAAAATGCTCTAGCCATGGCCAAACGCTGAATTTGCCCACCAGATAGGCGTGATCCATCTTCGCCCAATCTTTCCTGAAATTTAGCAGGCAAATTATTAATAAATTCAGTTGAATTTGATAAATCAGCTGCCTCCATTGGGTCTTTGTCTGTGTATTGTGAATAGCCTAATTCAATGTTTCCCAGAACGGATAAATCAAAAAGAAAAGGCTTTTGGGGAACAATAGCAATCGACTCCCTAAGGTTCTTCAAGCTGTAATCACTCAAACTTACACCATCTAATTTGATCTCACCCGATACAGGGTCAAAAAATCTAGGTAGTAGATTCGCAATTGTAGTCTTGCCTGCACCACTTGGTCCAACAAGGGCAATAACCTCACCGCTTGAGATAGTGAAATTCAAATTATGCAATGCTTTTTCCCTGTTTTCCTTATATGAATAGCAGACATTTTTAAATTCAATATCTCCTTTAATTCTTTTCGAAACAGGTTCTTTGGAGTCTAAAACAAGTTCATCCGCATTTAAAATTTCCTCTATTCTGTGAATTGAAGCTAGTGCCTGTTTGATCTGATTTTGAATCGCACCAAGTTTCTTTATCGGTTCATAAGACATGTATAAAGCCATAATTACCGGAATAAAAGATTCTAATCTGATCTCCGTTCTGGATGCTTGAAAAATTGCAAATGAAATACCGAGAGCCGTTATAATTTCAATAACCGGAGTTAGCAGGTTAGAATACTTTATGACTTTCATTCTGGCTCCAAGGTACTCCTGCGATGATTTTTGAAATCTGTCTACTTCCCTTTTTTCAAGATTGAAGGCACGTACTTCCCTTGTTGCCGATAAATTTTCACTCAGTATAGCTGTCATACCGCCAGCCAGTTCCTGCATACCAAGAGCCTTTTTTAAGATAATCTCACCAATCTTTCTGATAGGAAAAATACAGACTGGTATTACTAACAAACACAGTAGCACAAAAGACATTCCCTCATTTTGCAGTGCTATCAAAAAAAGAGCTGATATAGCTCCCAAAAATGTAACGGGCTGCTTTATCGAATCATTGCTAATAGTAAGAACTGCAGACTGTAATTGGCCGGTATCGCTACTAACCCGACTCAAAAGATCACCCTCCTGATTATTTTGAAAAAAAGACAAAGGCAGTTTTTGTAGTTTTGTAAAAACATCTACACGAATTTTCTCAAGAATTTTTACACCGCAAAAATTTATCAAATAAGTATTGAAATAACCACTAACTCCTCTGATTAAAAAAACTGCAGGAAACCAGACAACATAGAGCAAAAGTTCGAAAGATGTTAATTCTTCAGCAAGATCAGTATTTTCATTTGGAAAAATTTTTGGGAAAATTTGGTCGATCATGTAGGGAAGTCCAAACCCGCTTGAAACGCCGTATAATACGCCACATAGTAATGCACATAAGAAAGGAAACCATAATGGTTTTAGAAGCAGAAAATAGGGGAACAAACGTGAGAACTTCGCTTCTTTTGGTTTTAAATCCTTCATTTAGATTAAAATAAAATTAACTTTTCAATCCAGAGTCAATTCGTCCGGTAATTTTAGCTTGTTCATGTAAATAAGAACGACAGTTGGAATATAAATGCTGTAACTGATCAAACGAAAGACGCCATTGCCAATTTCCTTCGGCAATTCCGGGCTCATTAAATCGAGCTTCTGAACCTAGCCCCAAATAATCTTGCACAGGTGTAATCACGAGGGGAGAGACGCTTCTGTAAGCAGAACGAATCATATCCCAAGATGCGTCCTCGCCAGAAATATTAAAATAAGAGCGAAAATTATCCTGAATTTCATTCGAGGAGTTTTTGTACCATCCAATTGTGGTATCATTATCATGAGTACCACTGTACAAAACGAGAGACTTATTTAAGTTATGAGGCAGATATAAATTTTTAGGATCTCCATCAAATGCGAACTGAAGAACAGCCATCCCAAGGAGCGGAATCTGCTCTCTTAATTGTCTAACTTCTTTGGTAATCAAGCCCAGATCTTCAGCAAGAAAAGGAAGGGTAGGGAAATTCTCCTTCATAACTTTCCAAAAATTTAACCCAGGACCTTTTTGCCAAGTTCCAGATTTTGCATCTTTGGTTTCTGAATCAATGCTCCAATAGTTATTGAAACCACGAAAATGATCAATTCTGACTACATCAAATAAATCGAGTTGAGCTTCCAATCTACTAATCCACCACTTGTAACCATTTTTTTTATGCTCATCCCATTCGTACAATGGATTACCCCAAAATTGCCCGTCTTCATTAAAATAGTCTGGAGGAACTCCTGCAACTTTTTGAAACGAATTATCAATCTTATTTAATTCGAATAATTCTGGGAAGGCCCAAACATCTGAAGAATCAGGAGCACAATAAATAGGAAGATCTCCGATAAGCTTAACTTTCTTATTATTAGCATGTTCCTTAAATTTTTTCCATTGAGATCTAAAAACGAACTGAATAAATTCGTGAAAGGAATAATCATTCCCATTTTTAACATCGGTGATGATGTCTTTATGTTGAAGAGGCCATTCCCACCATGGTTTTCCTCCGTATAAAACTTTGAATCCTTGAAATAAACAATAAGGTTCAAGCCAGGATCTATTTTTGTCTACAAATAGATCATATTTTCCATAAAGTTTTTCCAAACTATTTGTATTTTTTTGGAATCTTTCAAAAGCGATCCGTAATATTTTAAAAAATTCCTCATACAATAAACCGTAATCTACAAATTCAAACGGTAGAGATTTTAGTTTTTCAAGTTCGTATTCCTGTATAAGATTTGAACCAATTAAAGGATTCCAATCAATAAAGTATGGATTTCCGGCTGATGAGGAAAAGACTTGGTACGGAGAGTCACCGAAACCAGTTGGACCGACCGGACACATTTGCCAAAAAGAAAGCCCGGCTTTATTCATAAACTCCAAAATAGAAAAGGCACTTTCACCCAAATTTCCGACTCCCACATTAGAAGGAAGGGAGGACATATGCAAAAACAGACCTGCAGCTCGACTTTTTAACCAAGGAGCGACCATAATATTAATTAGACATAATGCATATTGTGCGAAAAATATGTGTCTCTTGTTTTAATTTGATAAACCCCATCTTCTAGTAAATGGATAATACACCAGTAAAGCTCTTCCAATGATTTCATTTTCTGGAACGAAGCCCCATGCTCTACCATCTAAACTGTCTGTCGAATTGTCACCCATAGCAAAGTAGCCGTTAAGACCAGTTGGATTATCTGGGTCCGTTTTTGACGGAACTTTGATTGACGAACGATTAGTGAGAAGTCCTTCTGCTCTGTAACCAGGATATCCACTTTCATTTTCAGTATTTGGATTTTTGGATAATTGAACAGTTCTAAGTCTATTTTGCTCGAAAGAATCCTTACCCTGTATTGGCTCACCATTCCTGTAAAGCACTCCAGGTGTTCCTTTTCTTACATCAGTACCGTTGGTAAAGATTTCATCAGGAACAATCATTTCAAGATTATCACCTGGTTCCCCAACAAATCTTTTTATATAATATTTGTCTTCTCCAATAAAGCTTCTTACCTCAGTGCCTATTTTTCTATTATAATCATCAATAGATGCTGTTCTGAATACCGCGGGGTCTCCAACTTTTGGGGTCACAAAATTGTAGGACATTCGATCAACAAAAAGAGCATCTCCGAGCAGAATATCGAACGCTAAAGCAACATCTCCTTTGTTAAATCTGGCATCGGAAAGTTTAAGACGATTACCGGTAAAACCTTGATCTTGCGGTACAATTAACGGAAGGTCTCGTAAATCATTAATCCCAGCAAATTTTTTTGCAATAAGACTGTCCAAATCGAATTCAGCAGGAACTTGGATTATTTGTTCTTTCCCTGCAATTTCGAAGACATACTCTTTTATAGTACTGGGAAAAATAAAAAACCGCCCATTGGGAAAATTCGCCTTTCCGTATCTGAAACTTCCACCATTTTGTAAAACAAGATATAGTAGTCCCGAATTTTCAACTTCTAATTTATAGTGCGAAGCCCCAAATAAAATTTTTTCCAAACTCCTTTCTAAAATGGTTGGCATCTTTTCCCCTTGCTCATATAGGTGCGGTTGCATACCATAAAAAGAAGGATACATGGAATTCGTAGGAATTATAAATGGCTGCAAGAAAAAACTTCTTATACCAATAACTACAATTGCAGCAACCATCAGCATTTCGGTATTTTCAACCCATCCCTTTTTATGATAATAATACCCACCAGAAATTTTGAGTTCAGCATCTAGATTGTCTACTTTTTCCTCTAGCTCACTTAACAGAACCTGCTTGGATTTAAGCAAATCCTGTAATTCTTCTACAGCTTTCTCCAAGGACCTAGATTTTTCATTTTCAAGTAGATCTTTTCTGTATGCGTGAGCTTTAATGCCCAAACGAAGTAATTCTTTAGCACTTTTTTTCTGACTACGACTTGCTTTTTTAGAATTGGTCATTGTTTATTATGTTGAGCTTTTCAAAATCTGAACAAAAGCTTCTTGCGGAATATTTACATTCCCTATCTGCTTCATTCGCTTTTTTCCCTCCTTTTGTTTTTCTAAAAGTTTTCTTTTCCTCGAGATATCTCCTCCGTAACACTTTGCAGTAACATCTTTCCTCATTGCACTGATGGTCTCCCGAGCGATAACTTTACCTCCTACAGCCGCCTGCAAAGCTATTTTAAAGAGTTGGCGCGGTAAAATTTCTTTTAATTTTGAACACAATGCCCTACCCCGAGTTTCCGCTTTTTCTTTGTGAACAATAGTAGAAAAGGCATCCACAGGTTCTGAATTAACCAAAATCTCCATACGCACAAGAGAAGATTCTTCATATTCAGCCATATCGTAATCCATCGAACCATAACCATGAGTTACACTTTTTAATCGGTCATTAAAATCGACCAAAATTTCATTTAATGGCAAATGACAAGTCATCATTACCCTTGTTTCATCAATTGTTTCTGTATCACTACAAGACCCTCTTTTTTCAGTCACCAATGCAAGCAAATCTCCAATACAATGATTTGGGGCATGAATTTTAGCCAAGATTGTTGGCTCTTGAATTTTCAAAATCTCAGTTGTATCAGGTAAATCTAGTGGATTATCAACCTCAATTATTTCACCTGTGGTAAGATGAACTTTATATATCACGCTGGGATAGGTTGAAATAAGATCAATATCATATTCCCTACGCAAGCGTTCTTGAATAATTTCCATATGTAAAAGCCCGAGAAACCCGCACCTGAAACCAAAGCCCAAAGCAACCGATGTCTCGGACTGAAAAGTAAAAGCTGCATCGTTTAAACGAAGTTTACCAACACTTTTCTTTAATTTTTCATAATCCGAAGTATCTAATGGATAAAGACCACTAAAAACCATAGGTCTCACCTCTTTGTAGCCAGGAAGCATCTCTTTTGCCGGTGAATCGGTTAGCGTCAAAGTATCGCCAATTTTTATTTCCGCGACATCACGTATTCCGGTTACAACATAGCCTACCTCACCAACTCCTAGATTTGCCATAGGAAATGGTTGAGGGCAAAACTTACCAATTTCTTTTATCGGAGTTTTTCTTGAATCACTCATTAACAAAAGATTGTCATTTTTAGTGAAAATTCCAGAAAAGACTCGAATATAGCAGATTACCCCCTTGAACGAATCAAATTGATTATCAAAAACTAATGCACGTGGCTGATCATACTCTGTCCAGCGAGGTGGGGGTAAACGCTCAACCACAGCATCTAATATTTCTTCAACTCCTATGCCTGATTTCCCACTGGCTAAAATTGCCTCTTCTGCAGGTATGGCTAGCATATCCTCAATTTGCTTAGATACACGGTCAATATCAGCACTAGGTAAATCAACTTTGTTAATTACCGGAATAATGGTCAAACCTTGTGAATCCGCTAATTGAGCATTAGCTAAAGTCTGTGCTTCGACACCTTGAGAAGCATCAACCAAAAGAAGGGCCCCCTCGCAAGCAGCTAAACTCCTTGAAACCTCATATGAAAAATCCACATGACCTGGTGTATCAATCAAATTAAACAGATATTCATGCCCATCTTTAGATTTATAATTCATGGAAACAGGGTGGCACTTTATCGTAATGCCTCTTTCTCGCTCTAAATCCATTGAATCTAAAAGCTGTTCTTTCATTTCCCTAGCCATCACAGTCTGGGTACTCTCAAGTAGCCTATCAGACAAGGTAGTCTTGCCATGATCGACATGCGCTATAATACAAAAATTACGAATCCTATGATTTTCCACCATTAAAAAGTTGACCACTGAAAAATTCCCCTTGAAAAAGAACATGTGTAAAAGAGGGGATGGTCCTTTCTCGCATATTTATTTCAAATGGACAAGAAACTACTTCATGGAGCACACACTGCTCTCGTAACACCTATGAAAGATGGGGAGGTATCCTATGCCGACCTCGAAAACCTAGTTGGTGCCCAACTATCAAGTAAAATATCAGGAGTCATCCCATGCGGAACCACAGGAGAGTCCCCTACTCTATCCAGTGAAGAGCATCTGCAAGTGATCCGTTCAACAATTAAAAGTGTGAATGGACAAATTCCTGTAATTGCTGGAACTGGGGCAAATTCAACCGAAGAAGCACTTGAATTGACAAAAAACTCAGACAAAGCAGGGGCCGATGCTTTTCTTTCAGTAGCACCATATTATAACAAACCAAGCCAAGAAGGACTTTGGGCTCATTTTAGCGAAATAGCTGAGTGCACTGATAAACCAATTATTCTTTATTCAATTCCTTCCAGATGTGGAATCGAAATTTCAACTGAGATAGTTTCTCGACTTTATGAAAAATACCCTCATGTTTGTGCATTAAAAGAAGCGGGTGGAAAATCTACGAAAGTTTCCGAAACAATGGGGGCTGTAGATTCTGACTTTGTGATTCTTTCAGGTGATGACGGTCTCACTTTGCCCTTCATGTCATGTGGAGCAAAGGGAGTCATCAGTGTTGCGTCTAATATTATACCGTCAGTAGTTTCGTCATTAGTTCAGCATGCACTTAATGAAAATTACCAACGAGCAAGAGAGATCCACTTAAAATATTATCAATTTTTTACTGATATCTTTATGGAACCAAATCCAGTACCTATCAAATCTCTGCTTCACTACAATGGCCTAATTAATTCTCCGGAGGTTAGGCTGCCCTTGACTCCCCCAACAGAAGAAAAAAAAGAATTACTCAAGCAAATCTTAAAAAATCTTGATATTTAAAATGAGCCTTAGCGTATTATTAAACGGTGCAAATGGAAGGATGGGAAAAGCGATTCAATCCATTGCAGAAGAACATGCATGCAAAATAAAATACCCAATCGATGTGGGTGATAATCCAAACGAAGGAATTAAAAACTGTGATGTGGTAATTGATTTTTCTTTGAGAGACGGAACACTCCAGATTGCTGAACTGGCTCAATCATTTGAAAAACCGATTGTAATTGGAACGACTGGGCACACCAAAGATGAAAGAAAATTAATTGAAGAAATATCGAACAATGTCCCCATGGTATGGGCTGGTAATTTTTCAACGGGTGTAAACCTGTTATTTTTCCTAACGCAACAGGTAGCAAAAGTCTTAGGACCTGAATCAGATTTTGACCCTGAGATAGTTGAAATGCATCACCGATTCAAAAAAGATGCACCCAGTGGGACAGCAGATCGACTACTTGAAATTATTTTACAATCAAGAAATTCGTCGGAACAAGAAATATCTCATGGTCGTCAAGGTATCCCTGGAGAAAGAAAACCAAATGAAGTTGGATCTCACGCCCTGAGAGGTGGAGATATAGTTGGCGAGCATACCGTCTTATTTGCTGGCATGGGAGAGAGAATAGAATTAACACACAGAGCAACGGATCGAATTATTTTTGCAATTGGTGCATTAAAAGCTGCTAACTGGGTAGTATCAAAGCAACCTGGGTTATATTCGATGCAAGATGTTCTAGGACTAACTGCTTAAAAAAATTGTCATGATTGCATTTATTGAAGGAAGATTAATAGAGTGTCATATTAACGCAGCTATTGTTCAGACAGGCGGAATTGGGTATGAAATAAATATTCCTCTTACTACATCTGAAAAACTTCCTTCATTAGGAAAAGATGTTAAATTGTATACTCAGGCAACTTATCGCGAAGATTCACAAACACTATATGGTTTCATCGACCGAGAATCACGCGACTTTTTTAAAATGATTGTCGACAAAGTTTCAGGAATTGGACCGAAAATTGCCCTAAATCTTTTAGGGTCTTTATCTTTACCCACTCTTAAGACATCAATTGCAAGTGGCGATGTGGGCATGCTTTCCAAAGCTCAAGGGTTAGGAAAAAAAACTGCAGAAAGAATTGTAGTTGAACTTAAGGACAAAGTTTTACCCAAAGCAAATAATAGTTCGCCTGCTTTGGGAAATATTTCCTCAAATGATCAATCTGAGATCGAAAAAACAGAGCAAAGCGATAGTAACTTCAAAGCATATCATGACGCAGTTTCAGCTCTCCTTACCCTAGGTTACAAAGCTACTGATGCAGACCAAGCTATACGCAAAGCATCGGAAGAAATTGGCTCAAATGCACCGACAGAAGAGCTGATCAGAAAAGCATTGGGAAGATAATCAAGATTCGTTTTGTAAACAAAGTTTTCCAAGCATAAAACTTTGGAGATAATGTCTTCCCTTTTCAATAGCTTGATTTAAGGAAATTCCTGAAGCAAGGAAAAAGGCTATTGCAGATGCTAAGCGACATCCTGTACCCCTGATTTCAGTAGCACCTTGTTTTCTCTCAGTTTTAAAAACAAGTAAATCATTATCTTTTTGAATTAAAAAGTCCTTGCAAATATTTTCTTTCGCATGACCTCCCTTAATCAAAACAGCATTGGCTCCATGAGAAAAAAATATTCCAGAAACATCTTCCGGGTTATTCATTATATTTGAATTTCTACCGATTAAAATTGATGTTTCCTCAAGGTTTGGAGTAATTAGGGAACAAAGAGGAAATAACTTCTTTTTCATTACATCTAAAGTATCTTCAGCAACAAGGAGACCTCCTGAACTCGAATAAACCACCGGATCTAAAACCACCTTTTTACAAGGATGAACTTTCAAAAAATTGACAACAGCATTAGTTAGTTCAGGAGTTGGAAGAACTCCAATTTTAATTGCGTCAATTCCTGTTGAAACATTTGTGTTTAACTGTTCTTCAAAAATTTCTAATTCTACTGCATGAGATTTCCGAAGCTCTGCGTTTGTCTGTGCGGTAATCGAGGAAATACTAATGGTGGGAGTTCCTCCTAAATTGATTATTGTCTCAATATCTGCGACTAAACCTGCACCACCTGAAGAATCAGTTCCGCCAATTAGTAAAACCTTAGGCATTAATTTACCTCGAAACCTTCCTTCTCCCATTGATCAATTCCACCAGAGAGATTATGAAGATTAGTAAAGCTGTATTTTTTTAGTACTTCACAAGCAGTTCGACTCCTGATACCAGCTTTGCAATAAACAACAATCTTACTTTCGGGGGAATATTTATGGAAAATTGATGTTATTTGAGGAGTAGAAAATTCCCCTAAAGGTATGTGAACAGAAGGAGAAATTTTTGAGATTTCTCTCTCCCATTCTTCCCGTACATCAATAATTATTAACTCTACTCCAGAAGAGACCATTTCTGAAAATTCGCTCGGTTGAATCTCTTTAATAAAAATATTCTGCTTTTCCCCATCGCATGAAGTTATCATGGAAATTTCGTTTAAATCTGAAATCATTTTGTTTTCTTCTTCAGAATTCAATTTTAGGATTCTGACGCTTTGTTTCAAAGCATTATATAGCAGAACTTTACCGCTCAAAGGTTCACCAATATTCAAAAGTATTTTCATGGCTTCCAGAGCCTGGAAATTTCCAATGATACCGGGCAAAACACCAAGAACTCCAATTTGAGAACAATTAGGCAGTGCATTTGACCTGGGAGGAGATGGATACAGACACCTGTAAGTAGGTCCTTTTTTATAATTGAATACACTCACCTGCCCCTCAAATTTATAGATAGCACCATATACCAATACTTTACCCAATAAAACACATGCGTCATTTATAAGATACCTTGAAGCAAAATTATCAGTTCCATCGATAATTAAGTCATAATCATTAAAAATGGATTTAATGTTTTTTGAATGTAAGCGAAAATTATAGGGAATAATTTGTATGAAAGGATTTAATGCATTTGATCTTTCGGCAGAAACTTTTGCCTTAGATTTACCGATATCTTCGTGGCAATAAAGAATCTGCCTCTGAAGATTTGATGCTTCCACCTGATCATAATCTACTATTCCAATTCGGCCCACACCCGCAGCTGCTAAGTATTGAAGTGCTGCACAGCCTAGACCACCAGCACCGACAATAAGAACAGAAGAAGATTTCAACTTTTCTTGCCCATTCTTACCGATCTCGGATAAAGATAGATGCCTTTGATATTGAACTATCTCTTGAGATGAAAGCATAGATTTCAGATATTTGTTAATCTACTTCAAGAAACAAGAGTCACATTAGAAGCGTTTTGATGTAACTGATATTTTTTATGAATATCTTTTTTATTTACGAAATCATACGACGAGTCCCAATCCTTCCAGACACTTTCATAACCATTTAAAGTCAACATTTCAGCAACTTCTTCAGGACTCCTTGAGTCAGAAATAGAAAATTGCTCTAGTGTTTCATGAGACACAGTATATCCTCCCGGGTTTGTTTTGGAACCTGCACTCATAGTCGTTATTCCAAGTGGTAAAAGTTTCTCTCTTAAAAATGCACTTTCTCTGGTTGATAGACTCAATTCCAACTCATGGTTAAATATTCGATAAGCACATATCAATTGAACTAAATTTTTGTCGCTCAAATCAACGATTGGCTCAATTTCTCCTTCATAAGGACGGATTCTAGGAAATGACATAGAAAAGGTGGTTCGCCAATATTTTTTCTCTAGGTAATCTAAATGCATTGCAGTCATAAAGGAATCAACTCTCCATTCCTTAGTAAGACCATATAAACAGCCCAATCCAATTTTATTTATACCAGCTTGACCAAGTCTGTCTGGAGTTTCTAGCCTCCAATTAAAATTTGTTTTTTTCCCCTTTATATGATGGGCTGCATAACTCTGCTTATTATATGTTTCCTGATAGACTAGGACGGCATGCAACCCGGCAGAAATTAGGTAGTTATAATCATCCATTGAGAGTGGTTGTACCTCTATGGAAATATTTGAAAAGTAATTGCCCAAAAGTGAAATTGCATCAAACAAGTACTGCCTTCCAACTTTTCTAGTTGATTCTCCTGTAACCAACAAAACATGTTCAAACCCCTGACTTCTAAGAGCACCAGCTTCCTTTAGTATTTCAGCAGTCGATAAAGTTTTTCGAGGTATTTTATTTCCAAGGCTAAAACCACAATAATCGCATATGTTATTACATTCGTTAGAAAGATAAATTGGAGCAAAAAGACGAATAACTTTACCAAAGCGTTGCTTAGTTAACCGGTTTGAAAGCTGTGCCATATCTTCCAAATATTTCTCTCCGGCTAAAGGAGAGATAAGTGCTATGAAATCTTCCAGTCCACCCCTACCCTCTCTTTGTATCGCAATGTCTACCTGACTAGCCTCAACCGAATCAATCTTTTTAGCAATTTCAAACCAGTCTAACTGGTAAAAATCTGATAAAAAAGTTCCCATAATACTAGGTAAGAAAATTTGTTAAAGGTGAAGTGGGCACAGCATTCGTTCCCACTGCTCCCAATCCAGCTAAATGTGCTGCCCTACCAGCCTCCACTCCTTTTGCAAAAGATTCTGCCATTTTTACGGGATTATTAGCTACTGCGATAGCAGTATTTACCAAAACTGCATCCGCACCCATTTCCATGGCTTCTGTCGCATGGGAAGGAGCCCCAATCCCCGCATCAATGATAACAGGAAGCTTTGATTGTTCGATTATAATTTTAAGAAACTCCCGACTTTTCAGACCTTGGTTACTTCCAATTGGTGAACCTAGAGGCATAACAGCAACAGCACCAGCACTTTCCAGACTCTTACATAATACCGGATCAGCATGACAATATGGCAAAATAAAAAAACCTTCATTAGCAAGTTCTTCAGTTGCACGAAGTGTTGAAACTGGATCAGGCATCAAATATTTTGGATCTGGATGGATCTCTAACTTTAGCCAATTTGTCCCAAGTGCTTCTCTGGCCATCTTTGCAACAAAAATGGCTTCTTTCTCATTTCTTACTCCGGAGGTGTTTGGCAGAATTTTGATTTTGTTTTTATCTATAAACCCTAAAATAGAATCATTTTCAGATTTTGGATTCGCTCGCTTCATGGCAACTGTGACCATTTGAGTTTTGCATGAATTTATAGATTCTTCTAATGTATGACCTGACTCAAATTTACCAGTTCCTAAAAAAAGTCTAGATTGAAAGATGTGACCAGCTATCTCTAAATTATCAACTTTT
>NZKY01000032.1 GCA_002694035.1 Opitutia bacterium | reverse complement strand
CATTGGTCTCGCCTGTTAAATCCACACCATCCTTTTTCCATTGATAAGTGAGGTATTTACCTTCTGTGGAAATGGAAAAAGATACATTCGAATCTGCATAAACTGCTTTAGATTGAGGTTGAGCGGTGATTTCAGGCTTTAGGTATTTGAGAATCGTTGCATCTAGCTTAGCAGTCGTCACCGAACCGTCTGCCACTTCCGCCTGAACGAGAGGCGTACCTGCGGAGGCGTTGCCGTCCTTGCGGTACAAGTCGTAGACACCCTCCATGGAGGCGATCAGATCTGCGGCGAATACTTTATTGGAGAGACCAGATCCAGTTTCTCCACCGATAATGTATACCTTTTCATTTAACACAACAGCATCACCGTGATATTTATTTTCAGGTATGTTACCCCAATTTGACCATTGCTTTGTTTTAGGATTGTAGGATTCAATTGTATCCAAGTGCGATGATGGAACATCGCTGCCGCCTCCGACATAAATTCTACCATTTGCGACCCAGGCAACAGGCCAATTTCTTTGAGTTTTAAGTGTAGTTTCAACTTGCCAAGAATCCGAAACAGGATCGTAGCTTTCCACAGTATTCAAATACGAATTATTATTAACACCTCCAATAGCCCAAATTCGATTTTCAAACCAAACGAGTTTCATTCCATGCCTAGCCGTTGGCATGTTAGTTTTAACAGTCCATTGGTTGGAAGATGGATCAAAGCAGAGAACTTTATTTTGATGATGATCTGAGACATTCCTTCCACCAACTAGATAAATCTTCCCATTAACCGCAATCGCCGTTGCATCTCTTAAAATATTTGGGAGAGAGACTCCAGTCGTCCAAGAATCAGTAGATCTATTAAAGATTTCTACACTTGATTTTCCACTCCCTCCAAATATGTAAAATTTTCCCTCTAGAGTAGCTGATGCAGCTCTTCCTCTACCTACAGATAAAGGATTTATTGCTTCCCAAGAATTTGTTTCTGGATCGTATCTTTCAGCAATATTTAGTTCTGAAGTACTGTGTCCACCAACTAAATAAATCTTACCGTCCAAAACTTCCACACCATCAAAGACATTGCTTGCCACACTCACAGGAGCTTTCTCTTCCCAAACCAATTCCTTGGGCGTTCCCTGCTGATAAAGTGAATACCCCGCAGGAGCAGACTGACCGCTTGGAATAGAAATTAAACTTCCCGCAACAACGCCACTTCCTCCTGATACATTCTGATCTAATTTGGCGGTTACTTCGGAAGATAAGCGATTTAATCCAATCGGAGCATTCAAATCAGTCAGTACATCACTCCCAAGCATCGACTTACTGATCGATCCATCCGCAATTGTTGCAGTCCCTGCGGAAAAAGCATAAGGAACAGATGCAAAAGGTCGGTCGGGACTCAATTGCTGGAAACCATTCACCCCATCGCTAAACCATACCCTAAGCTTTGCATCTGAATGCTGAGCGAAGACCTGTGGATTAATCGCTCCCATGCCTGGTATTGCGGTATTGCCCAAGAGTAGAGAATACAAGCCACCACTCACAGGAGCTTTTACCGATGCCTGAGGCTCAGAACCATTCAAACTTGTTCCATCATTACTCCAGTAGGTAATCTTTCCATCTGTATTAACGAGGGCAAATTTGAAGAGTCCTTCGCCTTCAAAGGGTTGACTATTTACCGCGACCTGACCCGCATAGTTAAGTACTGGAGGAACAGCCTGAATAGAAATTACCACTCCAAGCATGAGGAAAAGGATTTGCCCAATGAAATTCATGCTCCGCATGATTGTACGATCCTATTCCTTTGTCAATCTATTGAGTGGATAGATTTTCTTCCTTATCTTTAAAAAATTTGCGAAGTTTCTATATTGTCGCTTGCTCTTGGTAGGTCGCATACTTTTTCCTGTTAGAGTGAAAAATTTCGGACTGTTTTTATTTTTTCTTTTCTTTCTTCAGGCAACATTTGGAAAAAAGCCACATGTTTTATTTATCGCGATTGATGACTTAAGACCGGAATTGGGATGTTATGGATCATCCATTGCAAAGTCTCCCAATATGGATCGTCTTGCCAAAGAAGGTCGTTTATTTAAGCGGGCTTATTGTCAGCAATCGATTTGTAGTCCATCCCGTGCCAGTCTTATGACTGGTGCAAGACCTGATGAAATTGGTATAATTGAGAATCGTGCGTATTTCCGGGATTTGAATCCGGATATCGTTACCTTGCCTCAGCATTTTATAAAAAATGGATATGAAGCTGTATATTGCGGAAAGATTTATCACGGGCGTATGACCGATGAGAANCATTCCTGGAGTCGTTCAGCGGCTTTGGAAAAAGTTACCTTTTAANGAAAGGCCCAAGCCGTATGGTTTGCAAAAAAACCTGGACTTGCTAAGCGAAAATCGGATCAAGATGACAGAGAAGTATGGAGAGGAGGGCTCGAGGGGGTTGGTTCATGGACCAGCTTATGAAAGTGCGGATGTTCCGGATCATTACTTTGTGGATGGCTTTAGTACTCAGTTGGCCATTGCCACTCTGAAAGATCATTTGCAGAACAAACCAAATCAACCCATTTTTCTGGGTCTTGGTTTCTATAAGCCACATCTTAATTTTGTGGCACCCAAAAAATACTGGGATATGTATGATCGAAAAAAGATCAGAACCTCCACTCANNTCAATGAACCAATAGGCGGAGCGGCTATGGGTTTGCATGCGTCCTTCGAGTTGCGTACNCGGCATGGGATTCCTAANACCGGTCCAATTGGGAGAGAGTTGGCAACTNATCTNCTGCATGGATATTATGCNTGTGTAAGTTATGTTGATGCCCAGATCGGTTTGATGNTTGATANCTTGGAAGAGCTGGGAATCCGGGATGATACCATTATTGTGGTGTGGGGAGATCATGGTTGGCACTTGGGAGAAATGGGNATTTGGGGGAAGGCGACCAATTATGAAATTGCCACCCGGGTACCCTTAATCTTTTGGACTCCAGAAATGAAAAACAGGGGAAAGGTAACNAATGCTTTAGTTGAACTGGTCGATTTGTATCCAACTCTTTGTGATTTAGCTGGCTTGTCCAAGCCGAGTCACTTGGCNGGNANAAGTCTGGTTNCTTTGCTTAAGAATCCAAAGGCCAAGGGAAAGAAATTTGCNGTCAGTCAATTTCCCAATCCAGCCCTNCGGGAATGGGCNGCTAATCCATTATCTCCGGGTATGCGTGAAACTTTTTTTGGTCCTTTAATCGAGGAAGTGGAAGGCAAAATAAAAAGGCAATTGGGTAAACAATGGAATCGTGAATTGTTTGAAAATCATTTGATGGGCTACACTATCCGAACGGAACGCTATCGATTGGTTGCNTGGTTNGACTATCGNAATGTGAATACGGAGCCNCTGTATCTTGAATTGTATGATCATCGAAAAGATCCNAAGGAAACAAAAAATATTGCCNAAGAATNTCCAGCTAAGACAAAGGAATTACTGAGCAAGTTAAGAGCGATTGGGATTGGAGAAAGGAAGTGAAAATATGAAACTAAAAATAATTTTTCTTTGTTTTCTAGGGTATTTTTTTTCTAACGGAGCAGAGCGACCCAATATCGTTCTGATCATGGCGGATGATATGGGATATTCGGATCTGGGATGTTATGGAGGGGAGATCCAAACCCCGAATTTGGACAGCTTGGCTGAGAATGGAATTAGGTATAGCCAAGCCTACAATACATCCAAGTGTTGGACCACGCGGATTAGTCTGCTTACAGGATTGTATCATCATCGAAGTGATCGAAATTTTGAAAATACGGCATTAATTGGAGAAATTCTGCGGCCTGCCGGATATCGAACCTGGTGGTCGGGGAAACATCATGCAGGTTTCAATCCGTATGATCGTGGGTTCGATCATTTTTCCGGATTTCTTGGGGGTGCAATTAATTTTTGGAATCCGGGAGACCGGGCAAGAAAAGGAGAGAGCGAACCGGGTTGGCAAGCAGTTTATTCCTGGGCATTTGATGACAAGGTGGTAAAACCCTTCAATCCGGGGAAAGAATTTTTCGCAACCGATGCTTTTACGGATTGGAGTCTTAACTGGTTAGATGAATCGAAAGGGAGGGAGAAGCCCTTCTTTCTTTTTCTATCTTATAATGCACCCCACTGGCCCCTTCATGCTCACCCGGAGGATATTGCCAAGTATGATGGAATTTACGACGAGGGATATGAAGCGATTCGACAAGCAAGATATCAAAGGCAATTGGAAATGGGATTGTTTAATAAACAGACGGCACTATTGAGTGAACCGGAACATGAAGATTGGAATAGTTTATCTAACAAGGAGAGAAAAGAGGAAGCAGATCGGATGGAGATTCATGCGGCCATGGTCGACCGAATGGACCAGAATATCGGTCGCTTGGTCCAGAAATTGAAAAAAACTGGGAACTTCGAAAATACTCTAATTCTTTTTCTGGTGGATAATGGAGCAAGTCACGAGAGNCCGAAGNGANGTTTTAAAGACCCGGAAGCGGAGTGGGGTACTGTTGGTTCCTTTGAAGCAATCGGACAGTCATGGGCAAATGCGGTCAACAGNCCGTTTAAAAAATGGAAGGTNCAGGGTATGGAGGGTGGAATCTGTACCCCGATGATTGCTCATTGGCCAGAGGGAATAAAATTACCCGGGAAATCGATTTACCGTGAGNCNTGTCATTTGATTGATTTTGTTCCCACATTTATTGAGTTGGCAGGGGATAAAGCAAGCTATCCGAAAAATTTACCTAAATTTGATGGGGTCAGTCTATGTCCCACTTTTTCGGGTAAGAAATTGAAGCGTTCCGAACCGTTATTTTTTCAGTACGGTTCCTGGCAGGTAATTCGTCANAATCAATGGAAATTGGTTCAACAAAAAACTGACCCATGGAAATTGTATGACTTGAGCAANGATCGAACGGAGACCAGGAATTTGGCCGGTTTATTTAAAGAACGCACTGCTCTAATGAAAAATAAATGGGAGAAATGGGCGAAAAATATTGGTGTAAAGGTAAGCACAAAAAAAAGAATTAATTCAGGGAGAATTCAGCAATAGCTGGATAGTGATCAGATAGAAGATCTGTTTTTGGATTTACCAAATATTTAGCAAGTTTACATCTTTTGGAGAGTTCCTTATTGGCAAAAAAATAATCGAGGCGTCTGTCTGGTCCATTNTCNTCATCCAGTCTTAATTTTGTAGGAAAAGTACCCATAAATTTTGCTCTTCTTTCTGCAATGAGATCGATATATCCAGCGTTTTCAAATTTATTCAGGTGTGTATAGTCGAGCTGATCATCACGGAGGTTTCTGTTGCTTTTCCATCTTTGATCAAGCCTACGAAAAAAGGGAATGATATCCGATGTCTGGTCATAATATTTTTCATCATGTTTGGAAAAAGTATTGAAATCACCCACCAGAAGAATGGGTTCGTTTGGTTTATGCTTTTTCAGTGTTTTGATTAGTAAATCAACTTCCCGGTGTCTGATTTCCCAATGGCCTGGGTGCAGATGAATATTATAAATTTGTAGGCCAGCAATCTTNCATGAGAGCATNCCATGGTGATAACCGTTAGTCGTTTTCTTTAGGTCTTCAATGGGATATTTTGAGGTGATTCCGGTTGGGAAACCATCTTCTTTCAGTAGTGCGGTATGCGGGTGTCCCCATGATTTCGCATCCTTGGAGAGACCTTCTTCGGTGTAATTGTTGAGTTCCTGCAAGGCAATAATATCAGATTTGAGAGATCTTATGTATTTGATCCATTCCTTTTTACGATCCGGTTTTTTCGTAAATCCGTACCAGACGTTGTAGGTAAGTACTCGGATATTTTTATTATCCTCAGCATTTGAGAAACAGGATAGGTAAAATGAAAGATACAGGAGTAAAAATAAGATTACCTTTTTCATCCTTTGATCATTGATTTGAAAATTGTGGAAAGTAAATCTGATTTATTTAATTCTCTTTTTCGAAAAGATTCCACAATTTTAAACTCGATAAGTTTTTGAATACAGTTGAAAAAAAAATGAATTTTGGTGTGAATTCAAAAAAACAATATGAAATTTAACCACCGAATTTTCTTCACACTTCTGTTTATATTTAGTCTTTGTTGTTATGGACAAACAAAAGAGCCTACTCATTCAAATATCAGATACAGTAAGGAATATGAACGAAGTGTACTTGATTTATGGTTAGCAGAATCAGATAAGCCAACTCCCTTGGTGATAAATTTTCATGGTGGTGGATTTAGGATCGGAGATAAAAGATTTTTTAATAGAAGTCCAATGCTGAAAAAGTATTTAACGGAGGGAGTTTCCTTTGCCAGTGTGAATTATCCTTTTGTTCAACAAGTGGATGGTAATTATTCAACAATTCTTGAGCATACCACCGAGTCGGTCCACTTTCTGATAAAGAATGCCAAGAAATTTAATATTGATCCGAATCGAATTTCGGTGATGGGTAATTCAGCAGGTGCTCTAATTACATGCTATCTTGGTCATGCCAGGAAATTGGGAATAAAATCGATATTTCCTATTCAGCAACCAAAAGGAACGCCTCTTCTAATTCCTTTTTTTAGAAAGGATGGTCCGGCGGTTATGGTTTACAATCGATCGGGTAAGAATGATCCAATCCACCATCCCGATTTCGCAGTCATGGTCAAAGAAAGATGTAAAGAACTCGGTGTCGAGTGCCAAGCTTACGGAGTGCAGGGTACGGGTCTGGATCAATTACCAAGAGATAAGAATCTTCATGACCTTGCGATGAATTTCTTTCGGAAATCGTGGAAAGTGAATAAAAGGAAAAAGAAGTGATTTGTAGAGAATTTATTTCCACCGGGTTGGCTTTAATGGCTGCCTTCGTATATCAGGCTAATATTCCTTATCTTCAAGCTGTGGAAAATAAAATAAAGGTCGTTCATGGATATAATTATGAACTACCCAAGTTAAAAAAAGGGGCCCGTCTTTTATTTCAGGGAGATTCCATTACCGATATGAAATGGGGAAGGAATCAAAAAGATAGAAATCATTACCTTGGGCATAGTTATGTATTCCTACT
>NZKY01000031.1 GCA_002694035.1 Opitutia bacterium | reverse complement strand
TTTTTTTTCCTTTGTGCTTTTGGTGATCCCAGACCGAACATTATTTTCATACTGACTGACGATCAAGGGTATGGAGACATCAAAGCACATGGTCATCCTTATTTGAAGACTCCAAATCTAAACAAACTTCGCTCAGAAAGCGTTAGCTTTGAAAATTTTTATGTCAGCCCTTCATGTTCACCAACCCGGGCTGCGTTATTAACCGGTATGCACGAATTCAGAAATGGAGTGACACATACTATTGTCCCTCGCCAACAACTTCATGAAAGTGCGATCCTTTTCCCTGAATTACTAAAGAAATCTGGGTATCGATGTGGTTTTATTGGGAAATGGCACCTAGGGAATAATCCGGGACCAGAAAATAAAGGATTTGACTGGTGTTCGACAAATATTGGAGGTCCGCATCGCCACTTTGACGCGAAATTCATACGGAATCGAAAACATATTCAAACTAAGGGGTTTCGAGAAGATATCTTTTTTGACGAAGCAATAAATTTTATCAATGAAAGCAGAAATACACCCTTTTTCTGCTATCTTGCAACATACTCCCCTCACACCCCTCTTGCAGCACCAGAAAAATTTATCAAACCATTTCTTGATGCGGGATTAAACGAAACTCATTCCACATATTTGGCAATGATCGAAAATATTGATTACAATCTGGGACGCCTTATGCATTTCCTTCAGGATTCAAACCTTGAGCAAAACACCATACTAATAATNATAAATGATAATGGGGTNACAGAGGGTTTGGATATCTACAANGCAAATATGAGGGGGCCAAAATGCTCTGCATGGGAAGGNGGTACGCGTGCATATTCGTTTTGGAGATGGACTGGAAANTGGAAACCGAAAATANTTAAAAATTTAACCGCTCACTTGGATATCTTCCCAACNCTTTGCGAATACACCGAGACAAAAGTTCCNGATGATTTGAAAANAAACCTGGACGGCNNCAGCTTACGCCCTCTTCTNGAGAATGAAAATTGGAANCATNATAAACGTATACTTTTCCACCATGTTGCTCGCTGGCCAAGCGGTCTGGCAANCCATCACAAGTATAGTATGGCAGGCGTTAGACAAGNTAANCACTTGATGCTTCGAAGNCATGATTGCGATTCAGAAGAATGCAAAAAATTTTCTAGTCAGTGCAAAGCACTTCGAATTGTTGCAAATGGGGGTCAAAACATGACTTACTCTAAAGGAACAGCACAATTTCATTGGGGAGTCAGTCCAAAAAACCAATGGGTATTGTTTGATGTAAAAAAAGACCCTGGTTGTAAAAAAGATTTATCCAGCCAAAATAAAAACCTTATTTCACTTCTTTCAAATGCTTATGAAAAATGGTGGGNTAAGGTTTATCCAGAAATGATATCAAAAGGTGGAGACCTTGGAGATCCTGAAGAAGGTAAGCGAGTTTCAGAAAGGAAAAAGTCTAGAAATTATATACCTACAAAATAAGCCCTTGGTACCGGCGGAGGGACTCGAACCCACGACCAAGAGATTAAGAGTCTCCTGCTCTACCAACTGAGCTACGCCGGCTTCCAAGCAAANANATTGAAANTAAGCGTTTTAAAGTTATGGTCAAGGCGAATGCTAGTTATACTTTTTGCNTTTTTGTCTATATTTCAAAGCTTTCTCTCAAGTAAGGAAGTCCAAGATTATTTACCTATTTCAACCTTTTCCATCGTCGCACTAGACCCAAAGACAGGAGAACTTGGTGTTGCCGTTCAATCAAAGTTTATAGCTGTTGGTAGCGTAGTTCCATTTGCTCGAGCAGAGGTTGGTGCCGTTGCGACTCAGGCTTGGGGTAATGTTCTTTATGGCACTACGGGACTTGAACTTTTAAAACAAGGCAAGAAACCCCATCAGATTGTAAAGATGCTTGTAGAAATCGATCCACATGGAGAACATCGTCAACTGGCAATTATCGGTTCTGATGGAAATGTATCAAATCATACAGGAAAAAAATGTCTTCCGTGGGCTGGAGCAAAAATAGGTAAGAATTACTCAGCTCAAGGAAATCTTCTTACAGGCCCGGAAGTAATTGAAGCTATGGCAACCACTTTTGAATCAAGTGAAGGAAAACTTGGCGAGCGGCTCATCTCTTCACTTTTTGCAGGGCAACAGGCCGGCGGCGATAAACGNGGAAGACAGTCTGCCGCACTTCTTTTAGTTAGAAAAAATTGGGGATATGGTGGAACCAACGATCGCTTCCGTGACATACGTGTGGATGATCATCCCTTCCCCATTAAAGAATTAGAAAGAATTTATAAACTTCACTGCAAAATTTTCCCTCGACCGGATAGACTTATAAAAAAACGATAAAACATTAAAATATTGAAATATTTATGAAAGCCGTAGTTCTCTTCTCTGGTGGCCTCGACTCCACAGTACTTACCTATCATCTGATAAATCAAAAAGCTGAGGTGAAATTATTTTCAATAGACTATGGACAGAGGCATCAGCGGGAAATCTCATCCAGTCGGATGATTGCAAAATTACTTAATTTGAATCATTCCGTTCTCGAACTTCCTATGATTGGAGAAATCCTCGGAGGTAGTGCTCTGACCGACACTACAATAGAATTACCAGAAGGACACTATGCTGAAGAATCTATGAAAAAAACCGTGGTACCTAACCGCAATATGATTCTTCTTTCTCTGGCTGCAGGCCATGCTATTTCTCTAAATTTTGATACAGTTGCTTATGCTGCACATGCCGGTGACCACACAATCTACCCGGATTGTCGTCCGGAATTTGCAGATTCTATGGAAAAATCTCTAAATCTTGCAGATTGGAACGAGATTAAACTTTATCGTCCTTTTGTGAATTTGACTAAAGAAGAATTGGTTCGGCATGGATTGGAGCTTGGTGTGCCTTTTGAAAAAACTTGGTCCTGCTATGCAGGTGGAAATCTTCACTGTGGTAGATGCGGGACATGCGTGGAAAGGAAAGAAGCCTTTGAATTGGTTGGTATTCCTGACCCAACAGATTATAATTAAACCTTTAAATGATAACTTGTAGCAAGTCATACTTTGATATTCCTCTTTCGCATCGTCAACCCCTCCATTCTGGAAGGTGTTCGCGTTTACATGGGCATAGTTGGTCAATCAAGCTTACTTTTGCCTCCAAAAAGCTCGATAATAATGGGTTCGTAGTTGACTTCGGTAAACTTAACTACATCTCAGATTGGATTGATAAAAATTTAGACCATGGAACTATAGTCTGCCAATCCGATCCAAGGATTGATGAACTTCGTAGCCTTGCAAAATCTGGCCTTCTCAAAATCATCGAGATTAAAAGTGCATCCTGCGAAGGAATTGCAGAATTTCTTTTCCACACATTTGATCAACTTGTTAGAAAAAATACTGAAGATCGTGCCTGGTTGGTTAAGATTCATTTAATGGAAGATTCAAAAAACTCCTCAACATACAAACCGGATTTACCCCAGTGAACGAACTCCCAGTTTATGAAAGATTTCATTCTTGGCAGGGAGAAGGTCTTCACACTGGCAAATCGGCTTTTTTCGTACGCCTATATGGATGCCCCGTTCAATGCCCATGGTGCGATTCAGCTGGCACTTGGCATCCGGAATACAAACCAAAAAACATCGACCGAATCAAACCTGAACAATTAGCTGAAGAAGCATTTGAATCAGGGTGTGAATTGGTTGTCATTACTGGAGGTGAACCTGCAATTCACAACTTAAATTTCTTGGTTCAGGAATTACAAATCAGAAACTTACCAATTCATCTTGAAACTTGTGGAGCCTATCCGATTCAGGGCGAAATGGACTGGATTACTCTCAGTCCAAAAACACTAGCCACTCCTTTGGAAGAGAATTTAAAACTGGCAGATGAATTTAAGATAATTATTGAAAATGAAAATAGCATGCAAGATTGGGCAAGCATGATTGACTTTGAAAAGTATGGAATTCCCACTTGGCTTCATCCAGAATGGTCAGTAGCTCGGAATAACTTAGTTCTCGAATCAATAACCACTTGGGTGAAAAAAAATGGGTCCCCTTACAGAGCTGGTTTTCAGTTGCACAAACTTTTTCAGGCAGATGAAAAAGACAAAAGAACTAGACCCATTGCATCATTATCAGAAAACCCTAGGCCATTTTGACTTTAAAAAATACTTAGAATGTGTGGTCGATATTCATGGTCTCAAAAAAAGTCTTTTCCAAAGTCAAAAAACTTCATCATCCCACCTGATATTTCATCAAGGGCTTCTTTTAATCGTGCCCCGGGTCAAAAACATCCCATCATTCTTCACAGAGACAAAAAAACAATTTATGAATCTGCGTTATGGGGATTGAACCTAAACACGAAAAGTAATGCTTCAAAAATCAAACCCATTAATGCAAGAATAGAGACGATAAAAGAAAAGGTAGCTTTTCAAGATGCGTTTATGAGAAGACGCTGTCTCGTTCCCGCAGACGGCTACTTTGAATGGCAAAAAAATGAAAATAAAAAAGAACCTTACTATCACTACATAGCAGATAATTCTTCCTTCTTCATGGCTGGTATTTGGAACTTAATAAACAATTCAGTTAGCTTCTGTATTCTTACTCATTCAGCAACTTCTAATATCCTGCATATTCATCATCGTATGCCCGTAATCTTAAAAACAAATGACTGGCAATCATGGCTGGATGCTAATTGTGATTTAAACACCTTACTAAGTAATTATCAAAAGCCTTCAATTCAAATAAAATGTCATGCCGTAAGCTCGAGGGTTAATCGTGTAACTGAAAATGATGAGAAACTCATTCATAAAACTGCTGAAATACAATCCACTTTTTGGTAAAAACTGCGTGTTCAAAATTTTTGAAAACAAGGAATACAAGAACTTCCACCGCTAATTCTAAAGCTAAGGTTGAAGCCTTCTTCCGTTCAAAAAAATGGAAGATTTTTCCATTTCAAAAAATGACTTGGGATGCTTACCTACAGGGTAAAAGTGGCTTGGTTCATGCCCCCACAGGAACTGGTAAGACTTACGCCGTCTGGGTACCTCCACTGTTGAATTGGATGGATAATTATTCAAGTTCTTTTCCACACAAAGCACCTCCTCTTAAAGTTCTCTGGCTAACTCCCCTCAGAGCTCTTGTAGAGGATACTAAAAGGAGCCTATGCGAAATTGTTGATAAACTTGAATTACCCTGGACTGTTGAAGCTAGAACTGGTGACACCTCTGGAAATACCAAGGTAAAACAAAGAAAAAAATTTCCTTCAGCATTGGTAACTACCCCTGAAAGTCTTTCACTGCTTCTCTCTTATCCAGATACAATTAGATCTTTTTCAGAACTCGAAGCTGTGATCGTTGATGAATGGCATGAGCTATTATCTTCAAAAAGAGGAACTCAGACTGAACTTGGTCTAGCAAGACTACGGAAATGGAATCCAAAGTTAAGAATTTGGGGATTATCAGCTACACTTGGAAATCTTGAACAGGCAATGAAATCGCTGCTGGGTAATGAAAATCAAGGTCAGTTAATCAACGGAGAAATTCGCAAGAAATTTGTTGTTAAAACAATTATACCCAAAAATATGGAAAAATTCCCATGGGCAGGTCATTTAGGTGGCAGACTTGTCGAGCAAGTTGCAAAGGCTATAGAAAAAAAATTAACTACTTTGGTTTTCACAAATGTTCGATCGCAAACAGAATATTGGTTTGATGCTATTCTAAGCATTCGTCCTCATTGGAAAGAACAGGTTGGTATTCACCATGGTTCTATTGACCGCAAACAAAGGACTTTAATTGAAAAACGTCTAAAAAATGGAGAGATAAAAGCAGTAGTGTGCACGAGCAGTTTGGATTTAGGTGTCGATTTCTCACCGGTTGAACAAGTGATTCAAATTGGTGGTCCGAAAGGAGTGGCACGACTATTACAAAGAGCTGGAAGAAGCGGGCACCAACCAGGAGCGATCAGTAGTATATTATGTGTACCAACACAGGCAATGGAACTTCTTGAATACGCAGCTGCAAGAAAATCGATAGTAGCAAAAGAAATTGAAGCCAGAGAGCCTTTAAAAGCTCCTCTTGATCTACTTTCCCAACATCTCATAACACTCGCATTGGGCGGTGGATTTAAGGAGGAAGAGACGCTCTCCGAAGTGAAAAGCACATGGTCCTATCGAAATCTCAGTCTGCAAGAGTGGAAATGGACCATGGAATTTATTAAGAAGGGAGGAAAAACTCTGGGTGCATATGACCAGTTTAAAAGAGTGGTGTTGGAAGATGGGTTATATCAGGTTCAATCCAGAAGAATCGCTAGATTTCATAGAATGTCAATTGGTACCATAACAAGTGACCCATCAATTATTGTAAAATTTCAAACTGGTAAAAAACTTGGAAGCGTCGAAGAATCATTCATTTCCAGAATTCAAATTGGTAGCAACTTCTTCTTTTCAGGTAAACTTCTCACTCTAATTCGAGTTCGGGAATTAACAGCAGTGGTAAGGTTGGCCAAAACGGGAAAAGGAACCATTCCAGTATGGGGTGGTGGTAAATCTCCACTCTCTTCTGAACTAGCAAAATCTGTGCGAAAAGAAATTGAGATGTTTAGACTGGGTAAAATAAACGAACCTGAAATTAAAGCATTAGAAGGTATACTAAGTTTACAACAAGAATGGTCCTATCTACCATCGTATTCAGAATTACTGATCGAGAAAACAATTACGAAGGATGGAAATAATTGGTTTTTATTTCCCTTCGCCGGAAGACTCGCTCATGAAGGACTTGCTTCTTTGATTGCTTATCGAATGTCTAAGCTTGAGCCAATGACACTTTCGATATCCTTTAATGACTACGGTCTTAATCTTACTACTAATTCAAAAAAAGATCTTACTATTACAGAATGGCAAAAGCTGCTTACACCGGATGACCTTATTGAGGAATTACTTGATTGTATGAACCGAAGTGAGATGGCCAAAAGACAGTTCCGAGATGTCGCAAGAGTAGCTGGGCTGATCTTTCAGGGCTATCCCGGAGCACAAAAATCGATCAAACAAGTACAGGCATCGGGTGGCCTTTTTTTTGATGTTTTTTCAAAGTATGATCCTGAAAATCTGTTACTTGTTCAGGCAAGAAAAGAAGTTCTTGAGCGCCAGTTGGAAGCAAAACGACTTATTGAAAAATTAACCGAGATTAAAACACAAAAGATTGTCTTAAAATCAACAAGAAACCTCACTCCTTTTTCTTTTCCCCTTTGGGCAGAATCCCTACGCACTCAGGTAACTTCCGAATCTTGGAGCGATAGAGTTCAAAGAATGGCAAAAGAACTTGAGGATAAATTCTAATCTAATGAATACAACTATTTCAATATCATGGAATGGACATGAATTTAACTTACTTGCTGATCGAGCCGTGTTTTGGAATGAACAAAAAACAATCTTCATCGCTGATCCACATTTTGGAAAAGCTTCTTCATTTCAGTATTGTGGAATTCCTGTACCAGAAGAAAATACACTGGAAGATTGCGAGAGACTGACACTATTAATCGAAAAAACTGGTGCCGAAAATGTCATATTCCTAGGTGATTTTTTTCATGCTCGTTCAGGAAAAACGAATGAAATTCGTACAATTTTATTAAATTGGAGAAAAAAAGTTCAAAAAACTAACCTTTATTTAATTCGCGGAAATCATGATTTTAATGCAGGTGACCCATGGCCTGAATTGAAAATTAAATCATTCAACGATCCAACCACATTGCTTGGTATCGAATGCAGACATTTGCCAGTTAAATATTCAGAAAATCCATACCTCGCCGGACATATCCATCCCGGCTTTTCCTTTAGGGGAAAGGGCAAAAGCACTATTCGAAGTTCCTGTTTTGTCGTAAATTCCAAGTATATTATCCTACCGGCTTTTGGATCATTTACTGGTCTAAAGAATGTAAAATTTGGTCGGGGAGATCAAATTTTCATAACCAATGGTGATGAAATTTTTGAAATACCCGAAATAAAGTCGTAATTTAATCCGGGAGGTAAAAAATTATTTCCCATTGACACAACCCAAATCAGATTGTGTTTTATAAGAGTCTAATGAATTACAAATTCATAATTACAAACCATTAAATTCTTATGAAATATATATTGTCTCTACTGACTGTTCTTTCAATGTTATTCTTTACTTCCTGTGGTGGTGGCGATGCTCACGATCATGATGGTTCAGCTGATTGCTGTGGCGAAGGTGGCGAGTGCTGCAAGTCTGACGAAGGCAACTCTTCCGAGTAAGACTAGCATATTAAATTTGAAAAAACCCCACTGCTAAAAAGCGTGGGGTTTTTTTTTATCTGAATTTTCTTTGATTACCACGAATATCGGAAATATAAACTTCTATGTGGATTTAAATAAAAGCATTAACATATTCGAACCAAGTTCAAATAAGCATGGAGCAGAAGTTACAATATCTTCCCACAAAAGCAGAAAATCATTCCATCTCGTAAAACCAACTCAAGATAAAACAAAAGCTCCGATAGCCATCGAGTCTTTTGCAATTTATCCTGATGAATACTTTGAACTCATGAAAAGGGTAGAAATTTTTCTTAAACGATCAAAATAGATACTTGTCTTAATTTTCTTTTTATACTTTCGAATATCCCTTTATTACCGTCTCTTCATCCATTCAATTTTCCACACAAAAATGGAGATTAAAGAAAATCTTTCAGGTATTAATTCTTTTTCTTTTGCCCATTGGTTTTTTGGGAGATCTCTTGGTTTAGTAAGTTTAATTGCTTTTCTTTCCTACTGGTTTCAGGCAGATGCATTGATTGGTCCAAAAGGTCTTTCTCCATGGCAAACCGATCTCGAAAATATTGATGCATTCATCGAATCAGAAAACACTGAGTTCACCAAACTTTCTCTTCGTCCTACCCTCCTTTGGTTTTCTCCCTTCGCCAACCACAATCTGCTTTTTTTTATTGGTTCAGTATCAGCACTATTACTTACCCTTGGATTCTTGCCTCTATTAGCTGCCTTTTTTGCTTGGCTTTGCTATCTTTCACTCAGCGTGGTTGGCGACCCCTTCCTCAGTTTCCAATGGGACACTCTCCTTTTGGAAACTCTTTTTCTTTCATTACCCTTTATTCCAATAATTTCTATTCATCGCTTAAGACGCCCTGTTCAATATTCAAAATGGGCTAGAATTCTAATTTTATTATTACTTGCCAAACTTATGATCGAATCGGGTGTAGTAAAATTTACCTACTTCGACAATGACGGCTCAAATGCCTGGATTGCATACCAAGCTCTAGATTATCACTATTGGACACAACCTTTACCCCATCCATTAAGTTCAATAATTCACAAATTACCTGATTGGTTTGACTGGCTGTCCTTAAATTTTATGTACCTGATCGAAATTGTACTTCCTCTGTGCTTTTTTTTACCAGTTCTTTACAGGCGCATTGCCCTACTGGGACAGGTCATTCTACAAGTTTCAATTCTTCTTTCTGGGAATTACGGCTTCTTTAATTTGCTTACTCTAACCCTTTGCATCCCCCTAATTGATGATAAATTAATACCTGAAAAGTTGAGTCTTTTTTTAACAAAAACACATAAAACAGAAATCTCTGAAAAAAGTATTTTAAAGACTGGTCATTTAACCATCCTCTATATTTTTTTTTCCTTACTTAGCTGGAATTTTTTAAAAGCTGACATCAAAGGAAATCGATCAAATTCAGAATTAAACACCGAACCCAATTGGATTTCACCCATTCAAAATTTCCTCCGACCGGTTCGTTCAATTAATTCATACGGTCTTTTTCGGGTAATGACTAAAACCCGACCGGAAATAACGATCGAAGGAAGTATGAACGGAAGTGAATGGAAACTCTATAAATTCAAATGGAAACCAGATCACGCCAAAGACGAACTAAGATTCGCAGGTCCGCATATGCCAAGGATTGATTGGCAAATGTGGTTTGAGGGACTCCGTGCAGAAAGATATGTACAGGATCCATTTTCAAAATTTCTTTACACCAGATTTCTAGAAATCATTTCCAATGGAGGAGGCCAAAAAGAATGCTTTGATTTGAGAATCGTTTTGGGAGATGAACAAATGCGTACTTTTGCGATGGCTTCTTCCCATCAGAAAGAAATTCTTCTGCTCAATTTTCAAAGTTTAATGAATAATTTTTTTCAACAATCCTTATGGTTTGGAAAAATCCTTCAGTCTTGTTTGAATGCTAATACAATCGTTTTGAATGAATTGGATAATGCTCCATTTACAGATGAACCACCAAAATTCTTAAGAATCTCTTTTCATCATTTTAAATTCGCACAAAAAAATGAACTAGATGATACTCAAGTTTGGAATCTGACTGAAATCCCAAGTAGCCAAATTATAATTAATAATAATAGTTTATCTTCCTTTTAAACCCTTGTATCTTGACATATTGAAGTTGAATGCTTTTATATCATTTCCTCGCGAATTGGGGTAGTAGCTCAGTTGGTTAGAGCGCCGGCCTGTCACGCCGGAGGTCGCGGGATCAAGTCCCGTCTATCCCGCCATTCGCAAATCTTGTTAAGTTGCGACAACGAGTTTATAGAGCCCACCATTAAAGGGGTTCCTCCGATTTTACACTCCTCACCCGTTTCGCAAACCCGCGACCTCAAATGACAGGTTTTGCCGGAAATGTGTGTCCATATGTGTGTCCATTTTTGATACCCGTCTATCGACCTCATACTCTCCTGTAAGGGTAATAAACTTGAATCCAGATAAACTTGATCAGTTAATCTTCTGTCATTATGCCTCATCAACTCCTGAGCAATTCTTGGAGGAACTCCGTTGGTTTGCAACTAAGTATTTAAAGTATACCGAAGAGCGTGAAAGTCTACTTAGCGTCCGCTTTCTTCGACATACGGGATTCCTACGGCATTTTAGGTCTTGATGCAGAGTCACGCAATAATATCGAAAGGATGTGCCTCTT
>NZKY01000030.1 GCA_002694035.1 Opitutia bacterium | reverse complement strand
TAGAGATTTGGTATCCTTCTTATTTAATGACTTTCCTGCCGGTTCATCATCCAATTTTTCCAATTTTAATTCATCAGAATCAGCGGAAATGATTTTCTTTTCTTTATATTCCCGAACAGATTGCATTACATATTCATCAACCGGTTCGGTTAAAAGGAGAACTTCCAGATTTCTTGCCTTAAGGGCTTCGAGGTAGGGACCTGCCTCAATAGATTCTCTGCTTTTTCCAAAAAGGAAAAGGATTTCTTTCTGATCTGAAGCCATTCGATCAATGTACTCATCCAAACCCGTCAATTTATCAGATTCCAATGCGGTTGATTCGAAACGAAGAAGTTTGGCTAGGTCTTCCTTATAGGTAAAGTCTGTGGCCGCACCTTCTTTAATAAGAATACCAAATTCTTTCCAAAATTCGAGGTAGGTTTCTGATTCCTTTTTGGATTGTTCATTGAGAAAACGGAGAAAACGCTTGGTCAGTACCTGATTGAGTTTGCGGAGCAATTCACTGTCCTGCATCACCTCCCGCGAAACATTGAGAGGCAGATCAGAACTATCAACCACACCCTTAAGAAAGCGAAGCCATTCGGGGAATAATGACTTGGGTTCCGGATCAATTAAAACCTTTCGGCAATGCAGGGCTACTTTGTTCTCGTTGCGAAACATTCCCATTTTTTCCATGTTCCTTTTGGGAACAAATAGGAGAGAATTAATCTCCAAAGGAGCATCCGCACTGAAGTGCATTCTCATTAAAGGAGCTTCGTAATCATTGGACTGGAATTTATAAAATTCCTCGTATTCCTCTTCCTTTATTTCACTCTTGGAGCGAAGCCAAATGGCATCCACAGTGTTTACTTTTTCTCCATTTACAGAGACTGGAAACTGTACAAAGGCGGAATATTTTTTAATAATATCTTTAACCCTGTCCTCCTTGGCAAATTCAGAAAAGTCATCCTTTAATTTAACGACAATTTTTGTACCTCTTTGCTGATCACTTGCCTCTTCAATGGAATAAGATCCGCTACCATCACTTTCCCAACATTGTCCCTTCCCGTCTTTTTCCCATGATCTTGTAAAAGCCTTAACATTTTCTGCGACCATGAAGACACTGTAAAATCCAACACCAAATTTACCGATCAGATTGTCATTTTTCTCACCATCTGATTGAAGGGCTTCCAAAAATGCCTTTGAGCCGGAATGAGCTATAGTTCCAAGGTTTTCAATTAATTCATCCTTGGACATACCGAGCCCAAAATCCTGAATGGTCAGGGTATTTGAAGTATCATCAGTGGTAACTTTGATCTCATGTTCCAAATCATCCTCAAAAATTTCCTTCTCCGTTAATTGTAATCTGCGTAATTTTTCGAGGGCATCGGATGCATTAGAAATTAATTCCCGAATGAAAATCTCTTTATCTTTATAAAGTGAGTTAACGACGATATCGAGAACCTGTTTAGTCTCTGCTTGAAATTCGTGTTTGCTTGGTTTGTCAGTCATAATTTTAAAAGCGATCTATAATAAATACTTTGTTTATCGCTTCAAGCGAGAATTCCGCCTTTTGAAAAAGCGGGTAATTTGGAGTTTAATCCAAATCAAACTTTTTTTGAAAATACTGGTACGCCCGATTGATCTCTTTTGCTTTTTTCTCGGCCACCTCCTTTATCTCATCTCCCATGGCCGCCACCCGGTCTGGATGGTACTGAGCGATAATTTTTCGATAAGCCGGTTTGATATCCTCCAAAGTAAAGGGTTCTTTTAAACCCAGTGTTTCCGCGTATTTTAAATCCGCAAAATTAAATTGATTTTCATCCTCTTCAATTTCTTCTGTTTCAGGATCAGTTTCACCTTCTTCAGTGCTTTCTCCTTCATCTGATTTGGGTTCTTTTGGCCCTTCATCCTCTTCCTTATTATCTTTCTCTGAGGTTGTTTCTTTTTCGGCGGAGGCAGAGGGTACTTCCTCCTCTTCATCCTCCCCGACTTTTTTATCTTCTTGTTTTGAAGGAATAAAGAAAGAATCCAATTTCCAGGTCATAAAAAACGAGGCAAAGAAAAAGAAGGCCCAGGAAATTTTTTGAATAATNGAGGTGATAAAATTCGGGTCCGAACCTGTCATGGATCGCCACCCTAACCAACCCTGATAATGGGCGTACAGAAACTGACTCGTGTATTCGGCAAAAAGTGCGGATACAACTAATCCGAGCACTCCCGCAAAGAAAAAACGGGAGCCAAACTTTGAAATCTTAGTAGTCAAAAAACATCAGGGTGATGAAAAATTGAATAAAATTCAGGGTACTTGTCCGCTCCATTTTTTATAGAGATACAGGATTACTCCACCCACAATGATCAAAACCCATTTTAAACCTCTTCTCATTGATTAAATTTTTGCCAATCAAGATATTCGGTGTCAAATCAAGAGTTTCTTAATTGTTAGCATTGGATGCCTGCCACCGCTTATCTTTCCTTAACAAATAAGCTTTAGGTTTTGAAGCAATTGAAAGAACGAGTCAGTATCGGAAATTTTACATGGGTTAATCCCTCTTATCTCATTCTTTAAAATAGTCCTTTATGGACATAGTGGGTTGCTTTATCCATAGGGGATGACATCTACTAAAATAGTTTCAATCTTTGTTAGGTTAATCATCCCAGTAATTCTTTCCCTCGTTTATTTTTTTTACTGGGATACCCAGCATAATATNGANGGGTTNTGGATTTATTGTGGTTGGATGACTCTTTTATTCTGGNAGNTTTTTTCNGCCAGACTTAGCCANGGGNAGGAATCAATCGAAATGGAAAAGCGTATTCANGCANTNGAAGAAATCATTNTTGGAAAAGTGGANCAGGGNNCNACTGGGGGNGATTTAAGNGAAGAGAATCTACTAGACGNACTCAAAGACAGGGTGAGCCAATTGGAGGCCAAAATTACCTAAGTCCAAAAGCTCGTTCCAGAACAAAGTCTGAGCTTATAAATTAAAATTCTTCTATCAATTAATATATTTAGCTGATACTTGCCAGAGCCTCATTAAATAGTGGACTGGGTCGCATGGCTTGGGATGCTTTTTCTTCATCGGGAAAGTAATAACCATCCAGATCAACAGGGGCACCCTGTGCCTGATTCAGTTCCTCAACGATGGCATCTTCCTGAGATCGAAGAGTCAGGGCGAGGGGAGAGAAGATAGTCTGTAGTTCGGAATCATTTTCCTGCTTTGCAAGAGCTTCAGCCCAGTAAAGGGCGAGATAGAAGTGACTTCCCCGGTTGTCAAGTTCGTTGACNTTACGGGATGGAGATTTGTTCTCNTCAAGAAATTGGCCAATTCCTTGATTAAGACAGTCGGCAAGAATCTTTGCTTTGGTATTATTTTTCTTCTCGGCAATATCTTCCAGAGAAACTCCAATGGCCAGAAATTCNCCNAGTGAATCCCANCGAAGATGTCCTTCTTCCATAAACTGTTGAACATGTTTGGGGGCTGATCCACCGGCACCAGTTTCAAATAATCCACCTCCCGCAAGAAGGGGGACAATGGAGAGCATTTTTGCGGATGTACCCAGTTCGAGAATAGGGAAAAGGTCAGTTAAATAATCCCGTAAAACATTACCGGTTGCTGAGATGGTATCCAGTCCGTCTTTACATCTTTGACAGGTCAGCTTGGTCGCCTCGATGGGAGCCAAGATTTTAATGTCCAGACCGTCGGTGTCCAGGGTGGTTAATTTGGCTTCCACATATTTGATCAGGTTGGCATCGTGGGGTCTGTTTTGNTCGAGCCAGAATATGACCGNACTACCACTCAAGCGNGCCCNGTNNACGGCCAATTTTACCCAGTCGATAATGGATACTTTTTTGGTCTGGCACATCCGCCAGATATCACCGGTNTCCACATCGTGGGAGAGTAGGACGCTACCAGTTTCCCCTACAACCCGAACGCTTCCCGCTTCTTCAATTTCAAAAGTTTTATCATGGGATCCATATTCTTCGGCTTTTTTGGCCATCAGACCAACATTAGCCACATTTCCCATTGTTGTTACATCAAAGGCACCGTTCTCCTTACAAAAGTCAATGGTTGCCTGATAGACTCCTGCATAATTACGGTCAGGAATTACGGCTTTGGTATCTTTCGGATTTCCGTCGGGACCCCACATTTGACCGGAGGTACGAATCATGGCGGGCATGGAAGCATCAATGATCACATCGCTTGGTACATGAAGGTTGGTAATTCCTTTGTCCGAATTGACCATGGCGAGAGGAGGGCGTTTTTGGATAATTTCCTCGAGGTCGGACTTAATCGTGTGCTGGATTTCAGGATCAAANGTATCTAGAACACGGTAAAAATCGGAGAGTCCATTATTCGGATTAAAGCCTGCGTTCTTCAGGGTTTCACCATGTTTTTCCAAAAGTTCGCCAAGATATGCTTCCACACAGTGACCAAAAATAATGGGGTCGGAAACTTTCATCATGGTTGCCTTCATGTGGAGGGAAAAGAGGACATCCTNTTCCACCGCCTCGCNTAATTGTTCGGTCAGGAATGAACGCAGGGATGAACGGCTCATAACTGAGGTATCAATGACTTCACCCTGCAAAAGGGAAAGGCTTTCCTTTAGAACTTTTGTATCTCCTGCAGNATTTACAAATTCGATTCTTACTGACCGGTCGGTGTCAATAATCATTGATTTTTCACTTCCGTAAAAATCACCTGATTCCATATGTGCAACATGAGATTTTGAATCANTTGACCAATCACCCATGGAGTGGGGATTTTTTTTTGCATATTCCTTAACCGGTTTTGCTACCCGGCGGTCGGAATTTCCTTCCCGAAGAACGGGGTTTACAGCCGAGCCTAGAACTTTGGCATAGTTGGCTCTTATATTTTTTTCCTTCTCGGTTTGGGGTTCGTCCGGAAAGTCAGGTACTTTAAATCCTTTTGCCTGTAGTTCTTGAATTGCTCCTTTGAGTTGAGGTATGGAAGCACTGATGTTTGGAAGTTTTATAATGTTTGCTTCCGGTTGGGTGGCCAATTGACCGAGTTCTGAAAGGGCGTCTGGGATTCGTTGATTTTCCTCCAGTGAATCGGGGAAATTGGCAAGAATCCGACCTGCAAGGGAAATGTCTTTCAATTCAAATTCAACCCCGCTACTTGAGGTAAAGGCACGGAGAATCGGCAAGAGTGAATAGGTGGCCAATGCAGGGGCCTCGTCAGTTTTAGTATATATAATTTTGGATGCGGACATAATTTTCTACGGCTTTATAAAGAGAAAAAGAAAAGTCTTATATTTAAAGACAGAAGCCTGCAACCATGTTTAGACTAATGATGGGTAATTCCTGTTTTGGGTGAGAATTACCAAAGTGGGAAATTAAAAATGGCCTTGCTCGCAAGCCCGAACGAATGACTCTCCAACACCCTTGAGTTCTTCCCATTCCTTACGGATTTTTATACTGTCTTCTTCACAGATTTCATTGTCGTTTCGATTACTCTCGGAAACGACCTGAAGGAGATCAGAAAATTCGCTAACTAATTTTTGAGTGTGGGCAAATAATTCCTTGGTCGGGTTGTTATCCGTTTTTGGATTAGGGCAGTAAAATCCGTCGGCTTTTTGACAAAGCCATGAAATAATTTGCTCGTCCCCAGTTGCCTCAAAAATCTTAGCCAGTCGATCGAGCGGGTTGGTTGCTCCACTGTCCGTTGGTTCGTCGCCCGGTTGACACCATTTATATAGGAGAGAAGGGGATACGCCCAGGTCAGATGCTATAGTTTTAACTCCTACATCTTCGACAGATTGTTTAAGAACTTCGTGGGATTTCATGTTTTAATATAATCATGTAATGAACATGAAAACTATTACAAAAATTTAAAACTTTTGTAAGAAGAGATCTAAAACCAGATTCGAAAACTTGAGCCAATAGTCCACCCGTTGAACTGATCAGTTCCGCTAGAGCTTAGATCATCATATTGAATTCCGCTTATAAGCTTAAGGTTTTCTCCGCATGCATAATAATTTAAACCAAGATATATCGCCTGATGTTTATCTCCCCGTCCGCTGTTTAAATCAATCGAACTATTTCTCGTATCCGCAAGGGGAATATAGCGACTGTTTAATTTTATTCCCTCGGCTTGGCTTGATTTTTGATATTGGTAACGGCCGACTAGTTTGAATTTGTCTTTTTTTAACCAGTACATGGGCATTAAAACAATCCCCCTGAAATCTCCTTCGCGGATTGAAGAAGTTTGATCACCATTATTTCCCCATGCGAGCGTAGAGTGTAATGCCCATGGGGCTGTTCCGATCCTGTTTACAAAAGCGAGTGCCCAATCATTTCCACCCGCCAGACGGTCTTCCGAAATAGAACCGTCTTGTTTGTAATATGAGAGCCAGTATTGGTGAAGTTCATAGGAGCTTGTTTCTGCGAAATCTCCAAGCCAGGATGCATAGTAAACCTTACTGTCATTCCATCCACCGATATAATCTCGGTAAGTGCCGGAAAAAATTGCAGTATCAAAAGTATTGTTTCCAGACTTCCATTTAATCCAGGCGGCGAGTGGGTTCCCTTTTTCTTTATCATAGAGCCATAATTTGTTGGAAAAGGACGACCTTTCTAGGCAGTTGATCATTGTGGAAGAGCGCTGCCATTCATCTGCCATACGACCAGTTCTTCTTCCGTAGCCAATTTCCATGGAATCAAATTTTTCGACATTCCAAAATTTTCCTGCATCAAAAGTAATATTTGCGGCTCTAAAAGTTTCATGACCCCATTGCCGGTATGCACCTGCGGAACTTACAGGATAGTTGTGCCTGTCATTGGATAACTGACTTACTGCTTTATACTTCCAATAGGTTCCAAATGTTCCGGATAGCCCCATCCAAAAACGGCGAACTTCTTCGAAATCATCTTTAAAATTTTTTTGATTACTGTCTTCTCCATCGATCGCGCCTATTTGATGCTGATAAGAAAGAAATAGCTTGGAGCTTTGTATTCCGCTAGATTCACGATTTTCATAAAATTTACCAAAGTTTCTGAGTGCATCACATTTTTCCTGATTAATTTGGGAAAATAAAAATTGCTTCAGCAAAAAAAATAAAAAGAGGTATAAATAGGTGCGGCTCATAGTAGAATTTAGGACAAACTGTTTTAACCTGACTAAAGAGAATCAAGTTTTTGAGTCAACTTTGATTGCTCAATGGTCTTTACTAAATTTTAGCATTCTGTAACTAGTAACTACATGAAAGCCAAAGATTATTTTCTTAATGGATTATTTAGCCCTCATTCCGGAGACAAAGCAACTTTACAGACTCAACTACATTGGACCTTACGAATAACTGCTGCTCTGTGTTTTATTGGACATGGGACCTGGGGTTTAATTACTAAATCCGGTTGGCTTCCCTTCTTTGCATCTCAGGGAATTGAGCCCGAGATAGCATGGAAATTACAGCCGTTGATTGGCTTGTTTGATATTTTAATGGCGGTTATTCTCTTAAAAAAACCAAATCGTACCATCTTGATTTGGATGTTCTTATGGGCATTATGGACCGCGATTTTACGCCCCCTGTCCGGCAACTTGGAAAAAGTTCAGGTCGATGGTGAATGGGTCATTCAATTAGCCACAGATTCTATGAGGGTTGCCAAAATGCAGACATGGGAGTTTTGGGAAAGAGCGGGAAACTGGGGTCCTCCATTTATTCTCTTGGTCATGGGCGGCGTGTTTGCAATCACCCGAAAAGATCTAATAGTTCCGTATGAAGAACCGGAGATCAAGGACTCAACCATTGATACTGTATTTTTCTTATGCAAATTATGCCTTGCTTCGTTATTAATTGGTCATGCGGGCTTTGGATTTGCAGTTGAGAAAAAAATGCTTATCGATCATTGGCAATCCATTGGAGTCGATGCGGATGTTGCCTTTATTACGCAGATCGGATACGCAGAATTAATCTTGGGTATTCTCATTTTTTTAAAGCCTTTTCGTTTTCTTATTCTTCTTGCACTTGGATGGAAATTATTCACCGAATTTCTTTATGTGCCAGCAGATACCGTGACTGGCATGGGAATTGTAAATATATTCGAATGGATAGAACGCTGGGGGGATTATGGAATTCCCCTGGCAATGTTGTACATCCTTTCTTACCGGAGAGCAAAAGGCACAGTTTAAATACTCTTTTAAGTAAAAAAGTATTACTTTTGTTCGTGAATGCTCTCTTTTTCCCGTTCTGCCTTGTTCTCTAGAGATGTAATTTCCTCAGCAACTTGCTGTCGTAATTTTTGAACGGTTTCTTCGGCCCCGCTTTGCATGGCTTCGGAAATACTTTTTTCTAGGAAAATTTTTTTCTCTGCAATTTTTGCTTTGTATTTTGCGTCAATTTCAGAAATTGCTTTTTTTTGTTCGTCAGAAAGGGATTGATCTGATCCCCCCATTCTTTCCATAGCTAATTCGTAAGCACTTTTCATTTTCGGAACCCTATTCTAGAATTGTTAAAATGTGAAGTTTCAAATATGCGGAGTGTATGAGTACCTCGGTTTTCAGAAAAGGCATAGTATTTTTTCCCCTCAGATAGAATAAGGGTCAGTTCGCTGAAAGTTTTAACACTCTGATTGGAAATCACTCTTACATCTCCAGAGAATTGATAAGTCCCATCCTTTTTTAATTTCAAGGAATTTGAGGTAATTTGAAGACTCTTTTCCTGATCAAAATTAAAGCGGACTTTTGCATTATTAGCTCTGAGAAATCGAATAGCTTCTTTTTTATGAAATTCTTTTAAATCATTCCAAAGTGCATTTCCCTGAAAGTTTTTCATTTCTATTTTTACATCTAAATTTTCGATACAAAAAAAGGGAATAGAAAGAGTTAAAAAGGCAAGTTCTGGGTTTTTCTTTGTAATTCTTTCAAATGAAAAATTAAGAGCGGGGCGACCATTTGCTTCGTTATAATAAACGGAATTAAAGTTTTTAAATTTGGAAAATTTATGAACCTGTGCGGAGAAGGAAGTTTGGTTTATTGAAAAAACGACCAGATTTAGAAAGATCCATCCAGTAACTTTCATTTACAGACTGGTATTGATCCAATTTAGATTCCTCCAGAGCAGAAAGCTATGATAACCATTCAAATAGTACCAATTTTCATCCTTGGATCTGTAAATACTTGGGAATTCGGAAACTTTAGTCCAAAACCATTCATCTTTTTCATAGTAATAAATCCAAATATCATTGGGCGATCGGGCGTTTATATACGACCATCCCAAAAGACTGTGATACATGATAAATTCATTTGAACCGGCTTGCCTGTTTGGTGCGTAGAAAAATCCCAACCATCCGGTCTTTTTCCA
>NZKY01000004.1 GCA_002694035.1 Opitutia bacterium | reverse complement strand
CAAATGATCAACTTGGGGCGGGGTGGCGTTTGCCTACCAAACAAGAACTTTCTGGCCTTGTTTGTGAGACTTGTCAGGGTTTAAAAATTAATGAGGCTATCTTCCCGGATACGTTTGGTGGCCCTTACTGGACATCTGATGCCAATCGCTTTGCACCTCGCCATCAATGGACTGTGAATTTTTTCACTGGTCATAGTTATGGTCGGTTTTTCCCTACTCAAGAAATGGCTGTGAGACTAGTTCGCGACCGCCTTTAAGAGACGTCTTTAGAGATTTTCATCATCTTCGGAGAAAAACCGCCAGAGAATAAGCTTGCCGATAAAACCAAGCATACCGCCAATCATGATTACTGTGGCAACAAGCTCTGGCGTGATATGGCGCAGATAGACTAGTTTATCGCCTCCAAGTAAGCCAATCAGGGCAAGCATCACTACACCCAAGATAAAAAACCTGATAACGAAACACCTACGACAGGGTTGTTTTTCTGGTTCATTCATTGATAGCTCTCGAATTTTTTTAAACGCGAATCTCATCTCTAATATGCAAACAAAGTGCCAGATGGAAAAGCGTTAAATGACCAAAATGCCTGTCCGGATTTTGACATGGCAAATTTTCAGTATGTCTGAAAATGTCTAAGATATTGTAAATATTATATTTTTTTGTCGTATTGCTGACACTTAAACCCGTCAAATTGTTTTTTTGCTTTTAATACTGAAGCTGTGAATTTTAGCCGCATACACCGCGTTACGAAGCGTTTTTTTGATTGGGGGAAGTTATGCAGTTATCACAGTCTTTACGACTTAAACAAAAGCAGTCAATGGTAATGACACCGCGTTTGCAGCAGGCAATCCGTATGTTGCAAATGAACAATCTTGATTTGCAAACTTATCTTGAAACTGAAGCACTTGAAAATCCATTTATGGAAGTTCAAAAGGCCGATACCAATAATGACACATTACCCTCTATTCAAGAGGTTTCAGAAGCTGAAGCCTTCAAAGGAGCAGCATCGGAAACAGGGCTAGACAGAGCCATACAAGATGGCACGGCTATGGTGGAAGACAAAACACCAGCGACAGCTGAGAATGTTCAGGAGACAAATCAGTATGAAAGTGCAGAGTTTGATTTTGAGTCGCGTCTTAATTCGCAAATGAGCACAATATCTCAGGCGGCTGAAAATGACTGGGACATGATTTCGACACGGATTTCCGAACGAGCTATTTCGCTTATGGCTCATGTTGAGAAGCAAATTGAACTTTCCAATATGTCCGAGTCTCAAAAAATTCTTGCCTATGTGCTGGCCAGCCATATTGAACCTAGCGGATGGCTTGGAAAGTCTCTTGAAGATATTGCTAATGAAAAAGGTCTTGATATTGATGATTTAATGCCAATTTTGCAGGATCTCCAGTCTTTAGAGCCAACGGGTATTTTTGCACGCGACCTCAAGGAATGTTTGCGTTTGCAGGCTCTTGAGCAACAAAAAATAACTCCTCAATTTGAAGTTTTTTTAAATCATCTGGAATTACTGGCGCATGGCAAACTGGATGTATTGCAACGTAAATGTAAATGCACAGAAACCGAATTGCGTGACATGCTTGACACGGTTCGCAGTTTTGATCCGAAACCAGGTATGAAGTTTGATGATAGCAATGAAATTATTCACGCGCCGGATCTGGTGGTGTTTAAAAAGGATGGCAACTGGGTTGTAGACCTTAATCGCTCAACCTTGCCAGGCATCGTTATAGACGAAAAATATGCTGAGGAACTTAATCGTAAAATCAAAGAGAAAGAAGCGCTAGAGTTTAGTGCAAATGCGCTTTCTTCTGCGCGGTGGCTTAAACGGGCAATGGAACAACGCAATAATACCACGCTGATTATCAGTGCCGAGATTATCAAACAACAAACAGCTTTTCTTGATAAAGGCCCGACACATTTAAAACCTCTCCTTCTGAGGGATGTGGCTAAGGCAGTCAGTATGCATGAAAGTACGGTGAGCCGTGTCACATCAGGCATTATGATTGAAACACCAATAGGGTGCTTTCCGCTGAAATCATTTTTCAGTGTATCTCTAAACAGTCAGTCAGACTCTACAGAAAATGCGTCTGCGGCTGCCGTAAGAAATAAAATTCAGGAATTGGTTAATCAGGAAACACCATCCGATCCACTCAGTGATGATGCCATTGCTGAGATTATCAGTAAACAGGGGGTTAGTCTGGCGCGTCGCACCGTTGCAAAATATCGTCAACTTTTGAAAATTCCGTCATCTACTGAACGCAGACGACGTGCGAAGATTTCTAATCTCGGCTGATTTACGCACTTATTTAAAGTTTTAGCACGGGTACAATCAACCCATTATTGGGGGCATAATTTGTTGGTTTATTGAGGAGCTTTGGCAGGAGTCTTCCTTCGCTAGGAAATGCAAGCTTATTTACTTGGATTAGAAAGCTCTTCCGCCATTGGGAAATCAGCAACAATGCCATTATCACCATTTTTAAACGGAACGAGCATGCTACCTTCCGCTTCATCAGTTTCATTGTAGTAAGTGACTTGTAGAACAAACTTTTCTGTAAAAGCTGTTTCTGTTTTTAGTTTCGTATCCATGGTTTCGCCTCCAAGCAATAACTGCTTGGAAGGTGCATTTTTTATGCCAAATGAACCTATTAAGTGCTTGCAATAAAGTAAGGATTATCAAGCCCTCTTGCGATTTTGCCATAGCTTAAAATCCTACCGTTAATGTCGTGTACCATGCCGCCTGCCGCGCATAAAAGTGCATGGGCTGCAGCTGTATCCCACTCCATTGTGCGCCCATGTCGTGGGTAAATATCTGCTTCGCCAGTAGCCAGTAGGCAAAACTTTAAAGATGAACCCGCGGATACGATTTCCTTGACGGTAAAACTCTTCAAAAAATCTTCGGTGTCAGGTGAGAGATGTGACCTGCTGGCGACAACCACAAGCCCATCATCTGGCTTTGGACGAACATGTATCTCTTTAGCTTTCGACAAGGTGGAATATAACGTGTCTTGGTCATCTATAATTTTATCATCCGGCGCGATATTTGTTTCATATGCTTTATTATCCAATGTGAAAAATAAGCGGTTCAATGCCGGCGCATACACAATTCCACTAACTGGTGCGCTTTTATCAATAAACCCAATATTTACTGTGAAATCTGTACGCTTATTGATGAATTCTTTAGTGCCATCAAGCGGGTCAAGAAGGAAGAATTTATCCTCAATCGTATCGGGTAAGCCGTTTTCAGAACTTTCTTCGCCAATTATTTGAATTGTGGAAAACTGCGATTTAATTCCCCGAATAATAATTTCTTCACCCTCGCGATCTGCGGTGGTGACTGGTGAGTCGTTACTTTTAGTTTCTACATCGATATCATTATGGAAATACAACATAGCATTTTTGCCAGCTTTTAAAGCTAGAGAGCACAGAAAGTAGATATGATTGGGGTTTGAAGGGTCAAAATCCGGCATAAAAGCATTTAACATATTTCTTAGGCCAAAGTATTTTAAAATTAATAGAAGAACTATAATCAAATATATAGAATATAGTTATCATTTGAATTGTTACACGGATGATTTCATCCACCTGAAAAGCTAGATAATGAGAGATGGTGAAATTACCATTAAATGTTTTTTTATGGATTACTTCAGCCATTNAGAGGTCTGGCNCANTAACTAGAAAGTAACTTAAAAAGATTTATCTAATAAAANNTCNACNNANTGNGAATTAGAAATATTNATNATGAATGATTTACCGGATATTGACTTGGAGCTTTCCNAGGNNNGCTNANCNAGAGAAATGCGNGCTACTCAGCGAGTAGTNGTTGCTATGTCCGGCGGCGTTGACAGTTCGGTNGCCGCAGCNCTNGTTAAAAGTGCTGGTTATGACACGATAGGTATAACTCTTCAGCTTTATGATCATGGTGAAGCAGTGAAACGTAAAGGTGCCTGTTGTGCAGGTCAAGATATTCACGATGCNAGAAATGTAGCCGCTTCGTTGGATATTCCGCATTATGTACTTNATTATGAGAGCCTATTCCGTGAAAGCGTGATAGATAATTTTGCTGATACNTATTTGTCAGGGCACACGCCTATTCCCTGTGTTAGATGCAACGANACAGTGAAGTTTAAAGATTTGCTTACCACGGCGAGAGATTTGGGGGCAGAGGCGTTGGTNACTGGGCATTATATTGAGACAAGTTTTAACGACGGTCAGTGGCAAATGCGTCGGCCTGTTGATGAAAAGCGCGATCAATCTTACTTTCTTTTTTCTACCACACCCGAGCAATTATCGTTTCTGCGGTTTCCCCTGGCGCATCTNACCAAAAATGAAATTAGAGAATTTGCTGCAAAACTTGCCCTGCCAGTAGCNGATAAGCCTGACAGTCAGGATATTTGTTTTGTTCCGAATGGTGACTACGCAACTGTTATTAAACGCCTGAGACCCGATTGTAGTTTGCCTGGCGAGATTGTGGACATGGATGGCAATATTTTGGGCCAACATCAGGGCGTATTGCATTACACGGTAGGCCAACGNCGTGGTCTCGGTGTTGCGATAGGNGAGCCACTTTACGTAGTTCGCATCGATGCGGACAAAAGACAGGTCATTGTTGGCCCAAAAGACGCTCTGGCAAGGCNAACTATTATGTTGGATGAAGTCAATTGGTTNGGGGATGAGTGGCACTCGAATTTTCAGGAAGTAAAAGTAAAAATCAGATCTACAGGATTGCCAGTACCAGCAAATCTTAAATTATTAGCNGGTCAGCGTGCTGAGGTATCTCTTCTCGAGGCNGAAGAGGGGGTTTCACCTGGTCAGGCATGTGTATTTTATGGCCCAGANAANAATGTTTCGGCACGTGTTCTAGGCGGTGGATGGATAANATCCACATTTTGATTTATTTTCTAATTGCCTTACGGTCCACAGATATGCATTTCACTAANTATTTATCTANTTGGNATTNAGATTTATTAATCGAAAAAACTAATGAAAAATCCACCAAAGATTTAAATAAATTCATAAGGTAAATTCATAAATATAAATTATCCACTTATGAATTATAAAAACCTAAAATTAGTTTTTAAATTATAGATATGTTTTACTTTTATTTTTTAACGCGAATTAAAATCAAAATTTAATGTCTTGTATCCCCTCGTAGCAAATGTTGGTACATGAGTAAGATCTATATCATCCGAGAAGCGAACGTTTTTTAGCCTATTAAGAAATACATTTACAGCTATCCGCGCCTCTGTCCTTGCGAGGCCAAGCCCTACGCAAAGATGCGCACCAAAACCAAAACCAATATGTTTGTATGCATTGCTTCGCCCAAGGACAAAATCTTGCGGGTTGTCAAAATGATCTGGGTCGTGCCCTGCAGACCCCCAACCCAGCATAATTTTTGTTCCTTTTAAGATTTTTTGTCCTGCAAATTCTGTATCTTTAGTAACAATCCTATAAAGGCATTGGACTGGGCCGTCAAAACGCATAACTTCATCCAGAAAAGGTGTAATCATCGATTTATCTGCCTCAAGGGCTTCGCGAATTATTTCGTCTTCAACCAGTATTCTGAGGGCGTTACCAATTAAATTGGTTGTTGTCTCATTTCCAGCTAGCATCAATGTGTCGATGATAGGTAAAGCTTCTTTGTTCATAAGCGATCTGCCATTGACACTTGCATTAGCAAGCGCTGAAATTAAATCTGATTTGGGGTTGATACGGCGTTCTTCAAGTATTCCTTTAAAATGATTGTTAGCGTCAATGAATGACTGAGCAACCCTTAATCTACCCTCATGATCCAGTACATCAAGATTTCCTGTTAATATATCATCCGACCAGACCTTGAATAATTCGGCATCTTTACGATCCATGCCAAGCGCCTCCGCGATCACAATCATTGGTAAATATACGGCATATTGTTGCATGAAATCTGCCTTACCATTGTTAATAAAATTGCTAATTAGTTCGTCAGCAATCTCTTCAATAACTGGTTCCATAGATTTGACCCAGCTTGCAGTAAAGGCTTTATTAACCAGTTTTCGATGGGTCGTATGTATCGGTGGATCGGCAGTCCATAGTGCGTTCACAACTTCCGGCCCTTTATTAAAAATTTCTTTTACGTCATCTTCAAGTGGCTCACCGCTCACACCCGTAGGGACTGGGCCGCCTTCATCAAAATAGCTATTTGAATAAACTTGAGTATTTTTTGCTAGCTCCTTGATATCATCCATGCGTCCGACCCAATAGCCGACGCCAGGAACTTCAACAAGCCTAGCATTGTCGCGATGAATGGCAGCATAAAACTCATATGGGTTTTCCATAATTTCCGGATTGGTAAGATTATAATCATGTGCACTTTTAGACATAATTTTTTTCCATAATTAAATTAGATTTAATATGCCATTACAGCTTTCTTATAAGGTTATTATTGATCTTAAATTAAAACAATTTTGAAATAATGCTCAAGATATTATATTCATCAATTTTTATATCTACCTTTTAATGATCATAAGTTTAATATTCTTAATTCGTAATTTATAATCTTAAAATTGTGAAGAGGATATGATAAGACTGCCTCAATGCCTGATAGGTAGTCCTATCAACAATTTAGTTTCTGCTTTAACATTTGAGTTATAAATCTTACATGTTGTATTCAAAGGTTTAATTGCACAATTTAGCGTTAATTAATTTAGCATCTAAACAGCAAAATCGTGGATTTGCAAAATTAAGTAGGTATGCTAAGTCATCCTCGAGTTTTCTTAGGTGCAATGTCAAATTTCTTATTAGGGCGGAGTAGCTCAGCTGGTTAGAGCAGCGGAATCATAATCCGCGTGTCGGGGGTTCAAGTCCCTCCTCCGCTACCAAATTTTACTAGAAAAATCTATTTATTGCTTCACAGTAATTTTTACAAAATACCTGTGATTTGAAGTATGCTTGGAATTTGTTTTTTGACCTTAAAAAACCCAGCCGTTGCATAGTTCCAGATTGCTTCATCCCAATCTCTGCGCCATTCAATAAAGTCTATTCCGGCTTCTTTCAGGCTGGGTTGTGCTTTTAGTATCCAGTCTCTAAGGGGGCCTGTCGGGATAAAAGGTGTGACGATTTGGGAGGCGCCTGCACGCGAGGCCCATCGAAGTAACTCATTAGGCGTTCCTGCCCGCAGTTCAGAGATGTCCAGATTAATTCGTGATGCAGTATCGCCTAACGCGCTTTGCTCGAATTTATCAATAATTGGAGCAACAGTTAGCGGCGAACGTAGATGACTTGCGGAGAGTGTCGCACATCCGATTAGGTTCAAAGATGACAAGTCGAAGTCTTCAGGGCGACAATCCTCCTCTGTTATGAGCAAGACTGAAGGGCGGCTTAGATCAGGGACCTTAGGAGTGCGTATTGGTAATGCGACTGGTAGTCCCTCTGGTTCTTCGTTTTCGAGTCCTTCAACTATTTCTGAAAGATCCTCAGGTCGCGGGTTAAAGCGGTTATTAGTAAACTTCGCAATATTCCATGCCTGAGCCTGATAGTGTTTCCCTCTTGTGTGGAGGCCAGCAACCCAGCGCCACCCAAGAGTGTTTGAAGCAGGATCACCATCTAGGAGATGCCTGAAGAAGAAGTCTGCACCTAGTCGCCAGGGCAGTTCAAGTGAGAAGATCCAGATGGATGCAAACCACATGCGAGCATGGTTGTGAAGGTAACCAGTCTCAACTAGCTCCTCTGCCCAACTGTCAAAATAATCAAGTCCGGTTTGGCCGGTCTCAGCCACTTCAATACGTCGTCGCAGACTTCGGTCTCGGTTTAGTTCCTGAATATCTTGAATTAAACCTTTTCTGTAAAGATCCCAAATGATTGGGCGGCATTCAAGCCAACCTTTGAAATAACCACGCCAAAAGACCTCTTGGATGAACTTTTCTGCAGCCTCTAAACCGTGCGCTTTTATAGCTGAATTTACCAAGTCCTTCTCAAGCACTAGACGCCGACGAACATAGGGTGAGAGCATCGATACATCTCGGTGTTGACCAGCGCCTCTGTCAAAATTACGACCATTGGTGTAGCGTTTGCCCATTTGAGGTGTGAAGGTTTTTAAACAAGCCTCACCTGCTTTGCGTGTAGCTTCAAAATACTGTGTGTTGGCTTTATCAAGTGACATGTATTAATCT
>NZKY01000029.1 GCA_002694035.1 Opitutia bacterium | reverse complement strand
CATAAAGGAACTTGTACGGCAAGATATTTCGGCTCTAATCGAGGAAGGATATTCCATGCCCATTCGCTTCTCCGCCCCCGGACGGGATGGAAAAAACATGATCCATGGATTCCTAATCAAACCGACTCAATTTAATCCCGATCGAATCTATCCCGTGATCGAAAATATCTATGCCGGCCCCCATGGGTTTCATGTCTCTAAAAATTTCGGACTCCAGATTTCCCAGAGAAGACTGGCCGAGCTTGGCTTTATAATTGCCAAAATCGATGGGATGGGAACGAACTGGAGGTCCAAAAAATTTCATGATCATTGCTGGAAGAATTTGGCCGATGCTGGCTTTCCCGATCGTATTGCCTGGCTGAAAGCGGCCGCTGAAAAATACTCCTGGCTCGATCTTTCCCGGGTCGGAATTTATGGCGGAAGTGCCGGTGGACAAAATGCCCTATCCGCCCTCCTCCACCATAGTGAATTTTACAAAGCCGCGGTCAGCGACTGTGGATGCCATGATAACCGGATGGATAAAATTTGGTGGAACGAAGCCTGGATGGGAAAAATGGGCCCACATTATGAACAAAGTTCCAATGTATTTCATGCTCATAAATTGCAGGGTGATCTGATGCTCACCGTGGGAGAACTCGATAAAAATGTTGACCCTGCATCCACCCTTCAGGTTGTCGATGCCCTTGTCCGTGCAGGCAAGGATTTTGAATTCTATATGATTCCCGGTGCCGGACATGGGATTGGGGAAGGAAAATATTTATTCCGCAAACGGATCGACTTTTTTGTACGATCTCTTCTCGGCCTTAAGCGTAAAGGGTAGGTTGCTTTATTGCTTGGTATAATTCAGCCCGCCGCCCCTTCTCATTACGAGGATGGAACGCAAGTGACTGACGAGGCAATCCATGGTATATTGAACAAAGTGGTCGACTGCTCTCTTCGCTTACCGGCTCACAGTCGATCGCCACGGGCTTTCAGCCCTTGCGATGAAAATATTCTTTTTTGTGGATGGAGGAGCCAATTTACTAACTTAAGTCCGAGTCTCTGCTTGCTGACATGGCCCTTTAGGCAGGCCTTGGATAGAAGGATAACCAGTAAATGGCGAAACGCGGCGAGTGAGAACAGAAAGAAAAAGTGTAAATATTTTTTGCACTTAAATGAAAAAAATTCATGGAAATTTTGTACTTTTTTTATTTTTTTTCATTCTTGGCACGGCTAATGCATATTGAGTGTATAAGTAATATTTAATTATTATAACTAACTGATTATAAACAACTAACAATATGAAAATTAACAACGCATCATTATTAAGCTTAGGTGCCGCACCATGGAAGTTTATTCTACTCGCTGCTACCCTTCTTCTCACTTATGCTTTACCCGTTCACGCCGACGACCATGAAGAGGCTCCAGTCACTACTGAAGAAGCTTCTGCTGAAGAACCAGGTCCAGTAGATGATTACCAAGAGCTTCTCGACGCTCAAGGAGAGTACGCACCTGCATATGATTTCTTCACAACTTCAATGCTTTGGACTGTAATTGCAGCAGCTCTCGTATTTTTAATGCACTTAGGCTTTGCCACATTGGAGTCTGGCTTATGTCAGCAAAAGAATGTGGTCAATGTTTTGTTTAAAAATGTTTTTATCATTTCAATTGGTGTAATCACCTATGCATTCTTCGGTTTTAATACTCATTACCCTGGCGATTTTAACGGGTGGTTTAGTTGGGGTGGAATGATCGGCGATCTAAATGCCGACGGTGGAAACACATGGGGTTACGGTGGATTAGGTCTGGCAATGACAGGTTTCGGAGATTTTATCTTTCAAGCAATGTTTGCTGCCACTGGGGCTACCATTGTTTCGGGAGCAGTCGCTGAGAGAGTAAAACTTGGTTCTTTTATGATATTTGCTGTCGTATTTGTTGGTGTTGCATACCCGATTGCTGGTTCATGGCATTGGGGTGGCGGTTACCTTGCTAGCTTGGAAATTCCATTTAAAGACTTTGCTGGTTCAACTGTTGTCCACGCTTTTGGTGGATTCGGAGCTTTAGCATGTGTAATGGTTCTCGGACCTAGAAAAGGAAAGTATACTGAAAATGGTATTAAGCCTATCCCTGCACACAGTTTTCCCCTTGCTGCTATCGGAGTATTTCTACTTATGTTTGGATGGTATGGTTTCAACGGTGGATCAGTGCTTTCTGCCGAGCCAGGTGCTTTGGGTCTTGTTTTCACAACAACCACATTAGGTGCATGTGCTGGTGCAATAGGTGCTATAGCAATGTCATGGGTTATGCTCAAGAAGCCTGACCTTTCCATGGCATTAAATGGCTTACTTGCTGGTCTAGTTGGTATAACAGCTAACGCTGATGTAATAACCGTAGGCGGTGCACTTATAATTGGACTAATTGCAGGTGGTATCGTTGTTGTTTCGATAATCTTTTTAGACAAATCAAAGATTGACGATCCTGTTGGAGCAATTTCAGTTCACGGTGTTTGCGGTATCTGGGGTACTATTGCGGTCGCTATCTTCGGAGAAGGTGATTTCTCAATGGCTTCGCAAATACAAGGTGCTCTTTTGGTAAGTGCGTTTGCATTTGTCTTCTCATTCGTTGTATTTTCAATCTTGAAAGCAACTATCGGAGTAAGAGTTAGCGAGGAAGAAGAAGAAAGAGGTCTTGACATTTCAGAACATGGTCAAGAATCGTACACAAGCTAAATGCTTTTCTCATACCACAATTTAATCAAATATAAACAAGGACAATTATGAAATTGATAAAGGCAATTATTAAGCCATTCAAGTTGGAGGAAGTAAAAGACTCTCTTTCAGAAATCGGTGTCGAAGGAATGACCGTTTCTGAAGTCAAAGGATTTGGTAGACAGAAAGGTCATACCGAGATCTATCGAGGAAGTGAGTACACAGTAGACTTTCTCCCTAAAGTAAAGTTGGAAATTGCAGTTGCAGACGATATTGTAACTAAAGTCGTGGATGCTATTGTGAGTGCTTCACAAACAGGAAAAATTGGAGACGGAAAAGTTTTCATTCTTCCAATTGAAGAAGCGGTGAGAATTCGAACTGGTGAGAAAGGAGATGTTGCTTTGTAATATCTTCTAAACTTAGAAACAATTATAAAAGACCCGCAAAAGCGGGTCTTTTTTTTTACAGTTAATCCCATAAGAAATATTCAGAACTCAAAAATACCAGTATTTTGCATGTATTTTATTCATTTTTATAATTAATTTTAATCATGGCTTAGTTCTTGCATACATTAATCGAAATTCATTACTCTAATGTAAATCTAACAATAACGATTCGTTCCATGAATAAAATACTAGACTTAAAGTTCTATCTTTGCCTGCTCGCCTTTCTCACTACTGCAATATTCGGATTTGCAAATGATTCGAATGACAGTGATGAAGCCACAAAATTAATTCAATCTAATGATGAGATCTCAAAGAATTCCTCTACTATGAAAGAGGAAGTACCTGCGGAAGAATCAAGTTTAGATTCTGGAAATACAGCGTGGATGATTACTGCAACTGCCTTAGTACTATTCATGACGCTTCCAGGCTTGGCTTTATTTTATGGTGGTCTTGTTCAATCGAAAAATGTTTTATCTGTTCTTATGCAATGCTTTGCAATTGCATGTCTCGCCTCGATTCTATGGGTAGTTTGTGGTTACAGTTTATCTTTAACCCCTGGCGATGGAGATTGGTGGATTGGAGGTACAGATGCATTTTTTCTAAAGGGATTAGATTTAAATAATCTGAATGGTGATTTTCCTGAGTCTGTTTGGGTCATCTTTCAAATGACCTTTGCGATAATAACCCCTGGTTTGATAGTAGGTGCATTTGTAGAAAGGATTAAGTTTTCTGCCGTTCTTTTGTTTAGTGGTCTTTGGCTTATCGCGGTGTATTTCCCTGTCTGCTACTGGGTATGGGGAGGCGGTTGGCTTGCAGAAAAAGGAGTAATTGACTTTGCTGGAGGTATAGTTGTTCATGCAACTGCTGGTGCTTCAGCACTTACACTGGCCTGGATGCTTGGTCGCAGGCAAGGCTTTCCGAAAACTCTCAAACCACCACACAATCCTGGAATGGTCATGATTGGAGCATCAATGCTGTGGGTAGGTTGGTTTGGTTTCAATGCAGGTAGTGCAGCGGCAGCGAATGAAAGTGCTGGGATGGCAATGCTTGTGACTCATATTTCAGCTGCTACAGCAAGTCTTGTTTGGATGTTTATCGAATGGAAAAAAACCGGAAAACCAGGGTTAGTTGGAATAGTAACAGGAACGATCGCAGGTCTTGCAACAATAACACCAGCAGCTGGAAGTGTTGGCCCGATTGGTGCCATGATAATTGGCTGCTCTGCCGGAATCATTTGCTACTTCGCGTGCGGATTTGTAAAAGAAAAACTCGGCATTGATGATTCCCTAGATGTCGCTGCCGTTCACGGAGTTGGAGGAATCTTAGGTACTCTCATGCTAGCTTATCTTGGATGGAAAGGTGAACTAGGAGGTTTAGGTATAAATTTTGAATCCTGGAAAGATCAATTGATCATACAAGCCCAGGGTTGTGTTGCGGCAATTGCCCTTTCTGTTGTTGCCACCTATGTGATTGTAAAAATTATCTCTTCTTTAATCGGAGGCATTAGAGTTTCTGAAGAAGATGAGACAAAGGGGCTTGACCAAGCATCACATGGTGAGAATGCTTACACCCTAAACTAAATTTTTAAAAATAATATTTCTCTAACATGAAACTTATTAAATCTATAATTAAACCATTTAAACTTGAGGATGTGAAAGACGCTCTTTCCGAAATCGGCATTGAGGGAATGACAGTTCTCGAAGCCAAAGGATTTGGTCGTCAAAAAGGCCATACTGAAATTTACCGCGGAAGCGAATACACCATTGATTTCTTGCCCAAAGTAGTCGTTGAAGTTGCTGTACCTGATGATCTTTGCGATAAAGTTATAGATACCATTGTAAAAGCTGCAAAAACAGAAAAGATTGGAGATGGTAAGGTTTTTGTTCTTCCCATGGAACAAGCTATTCGAATAAGGACTGGAGAGCAGGGAGAAGAAGCTCTTTAAAAGTTCTAGATCAAACTATTCAAGGTCCAAAGCAGCCATGCTACGGTTGCATATATCGGAAAGGCCATAGCTTCCTTTAGGGTTTCCATCCAAGCACCAGGCTTTGGAAGTCGACTAATTAACTTTGGAAAAACTGAAAAAAGTAAGTAAGGAGACGATAAACCCAATGCAATAGCTGTAAATATCGTTAATGCTGAAAAAATAGGCATGGTTAGAGCCGCACCTACAGCGACTCCTAAAAAAGGAGCCATACATGGTGTAGCAACAACTGTGGCAAGAAAGCCAGAAAAGAAAGAACCATTATATCCACTTTTAGTTGATAATTTTGTCCCTAATCCCACAAACGAAATTCCAATTTCAAAAACACCACTTAGACTCAATCCGAAAACAAGAAGAAAAATTGCTAAAAAGAAAACGAACAACGGTTCTTGCAGTTGAAAGCCCCACCCTATTTCTTGACCAATTGATTCTCGGAGACCAAGTAGAATACCTACGAGAATCCAAAAGGAAAGAACCACCCCAGCAGTGAAAACCAAGCCATGCATTCGAATTTTTTTTGAATCTTCTCCAGCTTGCTTTACAAAAGACATAATTTTGAGTCCCAAAACGGGAAATACACAGGGCATAAGATTTAGAATAATCCCACCCATAAATGCAAAACCAAGAATATTAAAAAAACTGTTGCTCGCTGAATATTCAATGTAAGGTTTTTCATTTTCAATTACCGACAATAAAATTTCACTAGTAAATATTTCAGGTAAAAGAATTGGTTCATCAAAAACTTTTGAATTTGAAGAAGGTGGAAAATACAAATAAAGAGGTACTCCCTCTCGGCCATACTCATTGAGCTTATCTAATATAACTGGACTCTTATTGGTCCAATCTGCTTGCATAGGAACAATATTTAGATCTTTGAATTTTTTGATCACATCTGAATCTGAGTATACCCTTTTGTTTATCTGACAGGACGCGCACCATTTTGCGGTAAAGTCGATAAAAACACCCCGTCCTTCGCTTAGAAATTGAGTCTCTTTTTCAGGAGTCCATGGAAGCCAATTTATTCCGTTATCAGAATGATTATTTTCCTTCGGATATCCAATAAAAATTCCAGAACCAAAAAGAAACATAGCAGTGATTTTCCAGACAAAATTTGTCGTTGAAGATTTATTGGAATATTTAACTTTTCCTAATGCCCAAACCGACATGGCAACAAGAACAAGTGCAAACATAATAAATAAATGCTCAAGTTCTGTTTTAACACTGTCTGATTTATAGGAAATATTTGCTTCGCTTATTTGGTTAGGTTCAGACTGAAAAAGATCTCTATTTTCTTTACTTACCAAAGTCTCTTTACCTACTGGAATAGTAATTGATAAATCTTTCTCATAGGGAATACAATTCTCGGCACTACAAACAAGTGCGGAAAACTTAGCATTAATCTTTATTTCATTCTCTTTATTTGAAAAATCTTCACTGAGGTAAATTTTTGAGTGCAGGAAAAAATCGCCCTTATGAATATAACTTTTGATTCCCTCCTGATCATACAATTCCGGTTTCGGGTATGAAACTTCATCTATTTGGAAACTGTCAGCAACTTGCCATTTGATTTCTGTGGGGAAACCACTCTCACCAGCTTCCTTCGAGTATACATGCCAACCATTCTTTAAAACTACTTTTACCAAGACTCTTGAATTATCCCCCGGTTTAATGACATCGACTTCTGAAAAAATCTGGACATCAATTAATTCATCCACCGACTGTGCCTGAGATTGATTAAAGACTAGAAAGAAAAGCCCAGAGAATAAAATCAATTGAGGAACCAGAAAGTAGTGCATCCTGAAAATTAAGGAAGAAAAGGATTTTCCTGAAATGAACCTCTGGAAGTTTCAGCAAATTCTTTTGCTGAATTAAGAAGAGGTGACGGCCAAGAAGCGTATTTGGGCAAATTAAGAAAAAAATGACTCTGTGGTATACGATCAAAACCAACTTCTAAACTAGATAAAAAATTTTCAAAAGCCTTATCCCATGAGAGCTGGACTGGGATTGCTTGACCTTCGGACAGTAAACCCAGACGAGCTAAGGCAATCTTTTCCACTTCTGATTCATTCGAAGGTAGAGAATCAATAGAAGTAACAGCGTAGTACCACTTTTTTGCTGTCTCTATCCCCAATGGATCGACACTAAAAGAATTAGGATTATTTAAAGAAGAAAAGTCAATTTTCCCAAGACCTTGGAAGTGAGCCCTTGGAATTTCATTACGATCAAAATTAGGCATATTCCCAGCGAGGATAAACACAATGTCTGGATCATAACTTATAGCAGTGCTCAAACCATACCATGGTCCAACGATGCCTATGTTCGGTTTTGCGTATAATAATTCCTTGGGATAATACTGGTTACGATCTGTTTTTAAAGAATCTTTGGTGATACCCAAGCTGGTTATCCAATCTATTGCATATTTCTTATTTTCCTGACTTGATTTTAAAATAGTTTTCCCAAGTGCGGCAGCATCTCTCAGGTTCCAATATAAAACTAGATTGAAGTAAGAATTAGGCGATAAACTAACTATCGATGAAATCAGTTCCTCCTTTGCCTTTTGAAATTGTTGAATACTTTGATTGTCCTCAAGGAGATAAGTTCCCACATCAAGGAGGTAAACAACATGGCGACCTTCATAAGTCCTATTATTAAAAATAACTTCGTTGGATGGCTCTCCCATTTCAAGAGGACCAAGAATTCTTGGCTCGGTCAGCTCCTTAGGATTTGCGAGTAAACTTTCTATGTTTTCTGTATTGCCATTTTGAATATTTGGTTCATTTGAATTCTGAAGCAAGGTATCTATTAATGGATCCGATTCAACGGCAACTTTTTTTTCAGCTTTGTCATCCTTTATATCTGTAATGTGAATTGGAGAATCAATTGGATTATTCAATTTATCATTAAGTTGAACATCATCATCTTTTTCAGAAATGTGAAAAACATAAACAATACCAAAAACAATCAAACCAAGATTGATGAGAAGGCTTAGTGTCATGAAAAACTTAGCCATCGGGCTCATTTTTCTTTTACGAGAAGAATTCCTCGTTATCGAATTAGATAACTCAAAAATTTTGCCGCCGTTCTCAATTAAGTGATCATGCCATTTCTGAAATTCATCTTCTGAAATCCCATATTTTATACTCTGTTCACTTTTGGGAACATTTCTAATGATAGATTCCAAAACAATTCGAAGTTTTTGTTCTCCAGAAAATTGAGCAGTCATTAAAGTTTAATAATCTATTATAAGAATTTCTCGCGTGCAACTGCCAAACTGCTTATCGCTGCAGTCTCAACTCGCAATGTATTAAAACCAATAGAAAAAATCTTAAAGTTTTTTTCAACTGCAATTCTTTCCTCTTCATTACTCCACCCACCTTCTGGTCCGATAAGCAAGGTATAGTTTTTAGTAGGGGCGTGCTTAAAGGTGGAGATAGATTTCGCACTAGAAGATAAACTCCCCATAAGAATTAAGTCCCCCTCTTCACAACCATTTGCAAAAGAACTAAAAGATTCTGGCGAATCGATACTGGGCAACCAGGCATTACCAGACTGTTTACATGCTTCAATACTCAACCTTTTCCACTTATTAATCTTTTGCTCTTCTTTTTCCTTATTAAATTTAAATTGAGTATATTCAGTTAATAAGGGAGATAATCGAGAAACGCCCAACTCGGTTAGCGGTTTCACAATATTATCCCACTGGTTTCCTTGAGTTAATGCTACACACATTCTAAAAGATGAAACGGGTTGATGCATCATCTTCTTTCCAATGACACTCAAAACAACAGATTTCGGATCAGGTTCTAAAATAATTGTCTCAAACACCATGCCCATACCATCCAAGCCAATAACTTCATCATTCGGATTTAATCGCAAAACATTGATTAAATGATGGCTTTCAATTTTGTCTAAAATTATATGTTCATCAGACTCCTGAGAAGCATGTTCAAAAAAAGTTCTTATTGTACGAGCCATTTAAATTTACTATTAATTAATTTCAAGCCCTTGGCAATCTTCAGGAAAAATAAGCCTACAGTCAAAAATACTCTATGATAATAAGCGGCGGCCAAGCAAAAGGTATTCCTTTAGAAGTTCCAAAAGGTATTGAAATTAGACCTTCTACGCAGGCTAATCGAGAAAGTTTGTTTTCTTCTCTCGGGGAGCGAATTCTAGGAATTAATTTCTTAGATTTATTTGCCGGAACTGGATCATATGGGCTGGAAGCACTTAGTAGAGGGGCAAAAAGTGGGCTTTTTGTGGAAAAAAATCGAAAGGCAATTCAATCAATTAAAAAAAATCACTCGAATATTTGTAAAAGCGCTTCGCTTAGCCTTAAAAATGCTCATGTACACCAGAGAGATGTATCCGAATTCCTCAAAAAAGAACGAGTTTGTTATGATATTATTTTTTTAGATCCACCCTACCCATTATTTAAAAAGATCGGAAAGTCCCTTTTTGCACAAATTCGCAAAAATTATATCCTAAAGAAAGATGGTTTGTTAATTCATGAAATCTCCCCAGAGGTAGAGTCAAATTTCGAGGGATGGACAATCTCTAAAATTATTGGAAATAAAAAAAAGATAGGCTCACCTTATTTTCGTATCTATAAACTTTTGTAATTGCTTACCCAATGTGAGTGCAATGCATGACCAAGTCCAACAACAACTGCTGTTTCCTGCCTCAAAACTCTTGGGCCTAGTGAAAGTAAGGTAAATCCTGCTTCTCTTAAATTAACTCTTTCTTTTCCTGACCAACCTCGCTCTGGACCGACTGCCAAGTGACAATTCGTTTCATTGAAACTTGTTTCATAAGATAGTGGGTTAAAACTTTCATAATTATCCAACGCAATTCTATCTCCGCCTGGATTTAAAGAATCTAAACAACTTATTAGATTATCCCATAGTTTACATTCAGGGATAAAAGTTGAAAAAGCCTGTTCTACTCCATTCACTATCCTCTCCTCCCATTCATTTGTCGTCCACAACCTGCTTTTTCCATAGGAAGGCTCGGATTTTTCGCAAATAAAAAAATGCATTTTTTCTACTCCCATTGAACTTGCTTGCTCGAGAATCTTTCTACAAGTCTGGGGTCTGGATAAACCAACAAGCAAAATAACTGGATATAGATCGCGGAATTTGTCTTTAGACCATTTGATTTCTAGGCATAGTTCATTTTTGCTAATTTCTCTGATGAAGGCTTTTCCTTTGGATCCATTTTTTACTCCGACATCAATACTATCTCCTTTTTTCGCTTTGAGAACCGATAGTATATGAATCGCAATTTTCTCCTGCCTATCCAGACAGACTACTTTCTGTTTTTTTTCGAGAAGAATGATATTCAATTAGCACAAAGCCAAAGGGCTTGATAAGGACGGAGAGATAAATTCCCTTGGGGAAAAAGAATTTCACTTCCTTTTAACAAATCTTTTGCCGATTCATTCGGGAAATATGATAAAATTTTATCTTGATCGTGTAATGGAGAATCTTGAGCAGTAAAGTTAAACAGACATAAAATTCTTTGTGTTCCGTCTGTTGATATTCTTTCAATCGCCAAAATAGAATCTGAAAACTTTATAATTTCCTGAGAAGCATCAGGATGAAAAGCAGGGCAAGCAGACCTTTTCCTCAAGACTCTTGTATACCATTCAAAAATGTAACCAGCGTTACAATTTTCATCCATTAGTCTTTGAGATAATTCATCATTATTCCATTTTCTTCGATTAATCGTCCTATTATGCCCGCTATCCTTGACTCCAGCTTGATAATTTGGTGTTGCAATCAAAGAGTGGAAATAAACTGCTGGAATACCTTTCATTGATAAAGCAACTGCCTGCGAGCACAAAAATCTTTTTTCACCAAGTTTAGGATTAGCTTCGTCGTCCAGTGCGCCATAATAGGTAGCGTTGAGTTCATATGGAAATTCTGAACTATCTTCCATTTTTCGCATCGATACTTTTCCACCCTTCTTCTTGACTTCATCTGCGAGACTAAGAATCTCTTTAGGTTCTAAAATGCCTTCCAAGGGACGCACACCAATGCCATCATGGCTTGCTGTAAAATTCAAAAAGTGACAGCCCTTTGGAAGTGCCTCGAGACCATCTGCCCATTTTGTAATGTGCTCAGCAGTTCCATTTAAGAGCCCATGAAGAAGAAGAGGAGGTAAAGAAAATTGATAAACCGCATGAGCTTCATCTGCTTTCCCGAAGTATGAAACATTTTCTTTGTGAGGAACATTTGTCTCCGTCAAAATTAAAAGGTCGGGGGCGACAATCTCGACGAAGTTTCGAATTAATTTAATAATTTCATGAGTTTTTGGAAGATGTAAACAATTTGTGCCTATTTCCTTCCATAAAAATGCAACTGCATCCAGTCGTAAAATCCGACATCCGATAGAAACATAGAACATAATAATATCCAAAAATTCAAAAAGTAGATCTGGACTAGTCCAATCCAAATCGACTTGATCCGCACTAAATGTTGTCCAAACATGTTTCTCTCCGACTCGCGTTTGATATGGAGTCAGTAAAGGGGTTGCNCGTGGACGAACAACTTGGGACAGATCTGCCTTAATATCACCTTCTAGAATGTAGTTTAGTCCCGGTTCAATTCCAGAAATATATTCTTTAAACCATGGACTTTTTGAAGAACAGTGATTCAAAACTAAATCAAACATAAGTTCAAACTCATTAGAAAGCTTGGAAATATCTTCCCATTCACCATATCGAGAATCAACTTCCCTGTAATCGACTACAGAAAAACCATCATCTGATGTCCATGGATAAAAAGGCAAAATGTGAATTGCAGAAAACGCACCCTTCAAACGAGATGTGCAAAAATCTTTTAGAGTGCTCAAAGTATTCTCACCGGGCTGAGAGACCATGTCAGCATAGGTTATAAGCACCGCATCTTTTTGAGAAACTGATTTTGAATTCGTTGTCGTGCGGTTCCTTCCGACTCCATAACGACCAATCATTTGGTAAAGCCTCTCAAGAAGTTCATCAGCTCTTTCCAAACCATAAAGAAAAGCAAGCCGTTTTCTAATCGAATTTAATTTTGCACTAGATACATGCTTAAATGTGGATGACAGAGAAATACCTTTCATAAATCAATATCCGGTTAAACTTGAAATAAATGCTCGCAGATTACTACGGACAACAGAGTAAGAGTAAAATTGACGAGCCACTGCATAATTGTGATCAACAATTTCCTCTCTAAGTTTTTTATTTGTTAAGATTTGACGTACTCGTCCTGCAAGAGATGGGGTAACAAAGCCGTCCATAGTCAAAAGCTTAAAACCCTTTGGCTCTATATCACGAACAAAAATTGAGTACCGATTAATCAAAACAGGTTTACGGAAATAAATTGCTTCCAAAAGTGCATTTCCAAAACCTTCGTAAAGGCTCGGGTAAGTTACAAAATCAGCATGGTGATAGAGATCCCAAAGAGTATATATCTTACGTCCCTCTGAATCCCTTTGCCTAACCTCACCAACTCGGTCTGCAACAACTCTCATATCCACACCCTCTTCGTTAGCTAACTGCTCAAGCATTCCTAAATATTCGTATCCTTCATCTCCTGCCTCATGTGAAATAACTAATTTACATCGTGAATCTTTGAGTAAACTGACTAATTTTATTGCTTGTTCTATTCCCTTTCTTGGGACAACGCGGGTAGGTTGTAGAATAAAAAAGTCATCCTCTTCAAGTCCCAGTTCTTTTCGAACATCTGAAGCATAATCATCAACATGCTCCGGCGGATTATCAAAATCAAAAACATTAGGAATTACCAAAGAAGATAGTCCTTTCCTCAATGCCAACTGTTCCTGTGCTTCTTGATTAATCACGACATTTCTCATATTTTCGAACTTTGGAGGAAAGCTCATATCTAAATATTCAGGTACTGAATTTACAGAAAAGCGGGTTCGTTCCCAAAAAAAATCATGATGGTGTGCGATTGCAGGCATTTGAGTTTCTGAAAGAAATTCAGTTAGTGCTATCCCTAGGGGTAAATTCATAGGAATCGCGAGGCAATTTTGAGGAATTAGGATATCTAAATTAAATTTATCAACAAATTTGTATAGTGTACTTTTAAGATATTCTGACAACTCTCGGATTCGTGAGGAAACAAATCTATCTCTTGATCCAGAGCCCCAAATTCTTTCATTAATCCATTTGTTTTCAGGAAATCCAAAATACGCTTCGGGCACCACATGACTAATTTCAGGACTTCGATCACTCTGCCCGCTATACCAATAACTAATATGTCGATCTTCCCATAGGACTTCAGCCCACTTTGCACTTTCTAATGAAACTCCATCCTGCCCAGCAAAACGAGTAGATATAAAACCAATATTTTTCGACATTTGATAAGATAATTTTAAATAGTATCTTTTAGATTAAATTTGTTGTGGAGGAAGTACCAAATTTTTTCAACAAATTAAAAGGAAAACTTCAGTTTGTCGTGGCATCATTGAAGAATTTAGATTAGTTCATTTGTCTGATTATGTTAGAAACCACTTCAAAAGAATTTGATCTTGGCCATCTGCTTAAGGATTTGCCCCAAAAGATAAAAAAATTGGAAAAGTTTAAAAAACTTGTTCTTACAGATGCCGTTCTCTTAGGAGAAATTCCCTCTCCGACATTCAACGAAGAAAAGCGAATCAGACTAGCAGTTGATCGTTTTCGTGAAAATGGATTAGAAAGTCCAGAAATTGACGAATCAGGAAACGCCTCTGCTGTAATCCCCGGCTCCGAGGGGCGTTCGTCCATTTTAGTTATGGCTCATGCTGATTCGGTCTTCGATTTAAATACTCCTCATGTGTTGAATGTTGGATCAGATGGAATTACAGGTCCAAGCATTGCTGATAATGCAATAGGAATGGCTACTGCTGTGGCTCTTCCAAAACTTTTGGAACTTTTAGATGTAAAACTAAAAGACGATATCATAATACTTACTAATACAAAAAGTCTAGGTAAAGGGAACTTGGATGGTGCAAGATATTTTCTTGAAACTAAACAACGTCCAATTCGTGCAGGTATTTGTGTGGAGGGAGCTGACCAGGGAAGACTGAGTTATTCCGGCCTTGGAACTTTAAGAGGAGAAATTTCACTTGAGATTCCGGGCAATTATGATTGGAACCGCTTCGGTTCATCTGGGGCGGTTAGTCAATTAACCCGTATTATAAACCAGCTTCTTGAAATACCCATCCCGAAGGAACCAAAGACCAAAATTATTTTGGGCGGACTCCATTGTGGATCAACCTTCAATAAAACTCCAAAGCGAGGAATACTGCGCTTCGAAATCACGAGCGAAGGCGATGATGTCATAACTGAACTTAAACAAAAAGTTGAAGATTTATGCGAACAGTGCTCTCTCGAAAATGGCACCAAAGTTGAACTTAATGTTGTAGCTACCAGACCAAATTGTGGCATCGCCTTTACACACCCTTTGGTAAAAGCAACTAGGGCAGTCATGAGCGAGCTAGGGGTCACTCCAAAAGTGAACCCTAGCACTGGGGATCTTAATGTTTTAATTGAAGCTGGATATCCTGGGGTGACATTAGGACTAACAACAGCTGAAAATATCGGGGAAGAGAATGAAACCATACATCTTGAATCCCTTTGCTCAGGAATTGCCCAACTAATAACTCTGCTTCAGGCAATTGACCAAGGAATCTGCGAATCATGAAGTTTGACAATCAAAAATGGCTTGCTAACAATACTTTTCATCATGGTGAATTCTGGGATATCCTCAAACTCGTCAAAGAAAAAGAAAAGAAAGGGTTAAAGATTTCGCTATGCATTCCAACACTTAATGAGGAGAAAACAATTGGCAAAGAAGTTCTGATTTTAAAATCAGAGCTGATGGAAAGATATCCATTAATAGATGAATTTGCAGTAATTGATTCCGGGTCAGAAGATAAAACTCTTGAAGTTGCAAAAAATTATGGTGCGGATGTCTATCTTGCCTCAGAAATTTTAACATCTGTTGGAGATAAAAAAGGTAAAGGAGAAAATCTGTGGAAAGCTATACACCAGCTTAAAGGTGATATTATATGCTATGTGGATGCTGACATTTCTAATATTCATCCTAGGTTTGTATACGGATTGGTTGCTCCACTAATTCAAAAAGAAGAAGTTAAATATGTTAAGGCATTTTACGATCGTCCTTTAAATTATTCAAGTGGTTTGAGGGCGAGTGGAGGGGGCAGAGTAACTGAGATTCTAATCCGACCACTCTTTTCACTCTTCTATCCTGAATTGACAAATATTATTCAACCTCTGTCAGGCGAATATGCGGCCAGAAGAGAAGTGTTAGAAGCAATACCATTTCCAATTGGCTATGGTGTTGAAACTTCACACCTTCTTGACCTTTATGAAAAATTTGGTCTGTCCGCGTTCGCACAAACTGATCTTGACCGAAGAGTTCATAGGAATCAATCGACTAACGCTCTTGGAAAGATGAGTTTTGGAATTTTACAAACTTTTCTGAATCGCTTACAGAGCCAAAACAAAATTGATCGAATTCTAAGCATTGAAACTTTTTATCGACGTTTTGAAGTGGAAAACGGTTCCTACAATCAACTAGTACAGGAAGTAGTTGAAGAAGAAAGACCCCCTATGATTGAGGTTGAAGAATATTTGAACAAAACAGACCGGAATTTAAATTGATTAAACTCAATTTTAAGTGATCAAAATCGCAGTAGTTCATTATCATCTTGAACCAGGTGGTGTTACTAGGGTTATCGAGAATACTGTTGAGTCTTTTGAACTAGCTGAAGATTCAGTTCAATTTGTGGTTCTTTCTGGCAGAAGTTATACCGGATGTGTTTTAAAAAATGTTCAATTGGTAGAGGGACTCGATTACGCTTCTCGAGAAGACTCCATAGATCCAAGTAAATTACTAGATAATTTGGAAGTTGCAGCTATCGAAGGATTAGGTAGCCGACCAGATATATGGCACATCCACAACCATACTTTGGGCAAAAACCCATCATTAACACTTGCTTGTTCTCTTTTAGCCGAAAAATCATACCCGATTTTATTTCACCTCCATGATTTTGCTGAAGATGGAAGGCCCTCAAGTTTCCATCAACTTGAAAAAGTTTACGCAAAGGCATACCCATCCTCTCCAAATATATTTTATGCTCTCCTCAATCATAGAGATCTAAATTTTGTTCAAAAATTATTTCCGGGGCAGAAAAATAAGCTGCATCTCTTGGCAAATGCGGTACCGGCTCAATCAAGTTTTCTCAAACCTAATAAAAAAAAAGCAAACTTACCGAAAAATTTCTTCCTTTATCCAGTTAGAGCAGTTCGAAGAAAAAATTTAGGTGAACTAGCTTTAATCTCTTCTGTGCATAAAGATAAATTCTTTGCCAATAGTTTAGGTCCAACGAATCCAAATTATCGAGATAGATTTAATAGGTGGAAAATATTCAGCAAGGAAAATAACCTCTCCGTTTATTTTGGCTATGGAGAAGATAGTACTATCGAATTTAGTGACTTAATGGCATCCTGTGAAGGTATAATTTCAACAAGTATCGCAGAAGGTTTTGGGCTTGGATTTTTAGAGCCATGGACTTTTAAAAAGTGCTTATATGGAAGAAATATTAATGAAATAACAAAAGATTTCGCAAGACTTGGAGTACAATTAGACCACTTATACGATAGGATAAATATAGATATACACCATCTTAAAAATAAAAGTTTCTTAAGGGATAAAATAAGAAATTCTCTAAAACAAATCTATAAAGAATACAAAAGAGAAATGGTTCCAAATGCCGATGAACTCGCCTATAATTCGATCGTAATTAACAAATGTCTAGATTTTGGACGGGTAGATGAACTAACTCAGGAAGAAATTATTAATTCTGTATGTCGTTCGGCAAGCTCTGTAACAGAAATTAAAGACCAAATTGATCTTGAATTGTCAGATCATTTACGAATTGATCAAAACTGTACTTCAGTTATTCAAAACTTCTCTTTAAAAGCATATACTCACAAATTAAATGAAATTTACTCATTACTGATAAATGAGAAAAGCGAAAGGGTTGAATATGCTGATGGTGAGAAATTGCTAAATTCCTTCCTAAAGCCTGAAAGATTAAATCTTTTGAGAACCTAAAGTCTTATTCAAATGGCTCGACTCCCATTCCCTCTCCCAGCAACTTCCATAAATTCGTAAGTTTTATATTTTGTTTATCTCCTTCGATAACCAAAGGTTCGTTTCTGAGAAGTCTGAACTCATTTCTTCTTTTACCATCCGCTAAAAGATTAACCGCTTCTAGTAGAGATTCCCATTCACCACGAAAGCCAGGATAAAGATTTATCTTAAAATGATTTGATTTTAAGATCATACCACTTCCCTCCAAGCTGTTATTTTCACCTCTCCAATCTACAAGATTAAATTTCCAATATTTTGAATCACCTGTAAAAGTAATTTGTCCGTGATTAAAATTGAGTTCACTCAATTGATCTTCCAAAAGTTTCAAAATTTTTCTTTGAGTCTCGGATAGAGAAAAAGCCTTGCCCAATTCCGATTGTAGAAGATCTTCTATGCTAGATCTGTCACCTTTATTTGTTTCAGGAAAAAAATCTATAACTAAATTTTCAAATGTTATTTCATTTTTAATACTATAATCATCAAAATTACCGATGATTTCTGTTTTAAATTCAAAATTACCCCCAACTTGATCTTTGAATCCAAAAATGTGATTTAAAACCGAAAGATCTACTCCTTGGCCATTAAGATTTATTTTGTATTTAAATTGACCGTCAGAAATTTCTTCAGGCAACAAAAGTAAAGAACCCAATAATTTTGAATTATTAAAAATTAATTCCATTTCTATGGATTCATTATTTATCTCCGAATGTATCCATAAATCATTTAGAATTAGATCGGGTCTAATAATGAGTTCACTAATTTTAAAATCAATTTTTTTGCCAAGTAAAAAAGATACAAAATCATCCGAACGAATAGAGTTATCAATACATGAAGATAGGTATTGGAAAAGATTTATTAAGTCACCAACATGAAGCTTTTCTGAATGGATTTTCAATTTATCAAGATCAGAATCGTAATTTAATTCAATCATGCGTGAGTTAATTTTATCGAAAAATATACTCACCCAATGAGAAAAATTCTGATTTTGAGTAGCATATGTCCATTTGATGGGAAGTTGAAAAGTTTTATTAATGGTAGTGTTATTTTCTGAATTAAGAAAATTTAATGAACCATCAAAAAAAATTTTCTCATTCTTATTTTTCTCCCACAGGAATTTTCTGGCGTCTAAGAACATAAGATTTGGATCAATAAATTCCCATTTGTTGATCATAGATAAAAAAGATGGTTCGATCTTAACATTTGAACCTGAAACTTTATTAATCTGATCTTTCTTATTCACTTGAAAAGTAAAATTACCCTCAATGAATGTTTCAGAATTTTCCTTTAGAACTAAGTTTTCAAAATCTATCATACTTTTATTCTCATCCATCGGATAAAAATTAGATATTCCACTTAAAGCCATTTTTTTTGTTTTATTCTTATCAACAAATAATAACTCGATTGGAACTTCTAAGTCTTCAATAACCCAATATAGTTGCTCATTTTCTAAAGAAATTTCTCCGTTTAAATGAGTGTTTGAAAAGACAACCTGAAGATCTAATAAGGAAAAATTAATAAGATAATCTAGCTTACCGGTATTGAATCGAATTGGATTTTTTATTTTTGGTGAGTTCCATTCAACATTCTGATTTGTTCCGTCAATCCTTAAATTGATCGGTGCTGTAACTTGAGCCTCTAGTATTGGTACTGTCTTTCCAAAAAGATAAAATTCACCTTTTTCTACAATCCAACCTCTAGGTAATAAATGTCCCTCCAATTGAAATTGGCTGGATAGTATATTTTCTAACTCGGGGTTTTTATATGGAATAAATTGGGTAATCAAATTTCTACTTATATCCCCCTGAATATAAAATTTTCCTTGTAAGTCAGAAAAAAAGTCGGACACTTTTTCAATTATGAAATCTATTTTTAGATTTTCATTTAAAGAACTATTTTTAAAATTAAGTTTTTCGCTTCTAAGTGTAATATTGCCATCAATATAACTACCGCTCACTTTCCCACTTATTAATGATTTTTTGAGGAAATGATTCGAAAATCTCCCAAAATCAACCTTTTTCAAAAACAAAGCAAAATCCAGAAAATTACTTTGTATTTTGTATTGATTTAACAAAGAACATACAATCTTCTCTTCTTGCTCATTTCTTAGTTCTAAGTAGAATTGCTCAACATATAAATTTTGATCATTTTGGGATAAAACAAACTTTGTTGACCCATTTATATTTCCTTCACTGGGTAGTAAAAAAGAGGAAACCATAGCTTCCCCCTCCCCGCTTATTCTAAACTTTTCAATAAACGAATCAAAGGAGACTCTACCTCGACCTTCAACATTTGTACTTAGCAATGAAAAAATTGGAAAGGTTTTTGATAGAGTTATTGAAGACAGAGTAGAATTCCATTCTCCAGTAAAGAATTCATCATTTAAACCTCTTTCTGCTGATATGTTTAAAAAATCAACCGCGGGTTTCCCTGAATATAAGTCGAAAAATATCTTCTGCTTGATTCCGTCACTTTCAATTTTTGAATTGAAAAACTTTTCATCCCTAATCGAAACCTTTATGATTTCATTACCTTGAAAATTTTGCTTTTGAATTGATAATTTTAAGAGAGTATTTTTTGGCAAGGGAAGAAAATCGTAATTAAAATCAAAAATTTCGCTCATTCTTAATTCAATTGCAGCTTTTATGTTTTTTTCTTTTTCGGAAAAACCAGCGAATAAAGAAAAAGGGATTGAATTATCGCCAAACTCCATTCTACCACTGACATCTATAGATTGTACTGGTAAATCGAAGGAAACTTGCCTTAATTTTTCGACCCAATCCCAAAGATTTATTTGGTCTTCAGAGTTTAAAATTCGCAGCCGAAAATCCTTAAACCTCAGATGGCCAATTTTTAAGTCATGACCCATTAACCAATCGATTGAAGAATAAGAAAAACTTCCTTCTTCCAACGATAGTTCTAATTCTGGACTTTTCCATGTACCACCTAAAAAGTGTCCATATGCCCAATTTAATTCAATATTATGAAAGTTTAAATTTTGACCACCCATTGACTCCTTTAATTGATTGAGAAATCTTTTAGGGAGGAACCACTTGTAGACAGCCAAATCTGCCAAAGCAAATGCAACCAATAAAAAGCAAATTACTTTCGCATAAGCTTTCATAAATTCTGACTATGCAAAAGAACTTAAAATTACCAAGTCTTAAGAATAAATTTCAGAAAAATAAATTATAAAAGTTACCAAATTACCAAACTCAAGACCGATTAAACTTAGAACTTTTAAATAGCTAGTTGTTGCTATTTTTTAGACTCGTAAAGTCTCTTTTCTTTTACTTTGTTAGCTTCCTTACCGATTTTATCACGCAAGTAATACATTCTTGCTCTCATTGTTATACTTTCGCGATCAACTTCAACTTTATCAATAAGCGGTGAATGAACAGGAAATACGCGTTCTACCCCCACACCAGAAGCAATTCGACGCACAGTAAATGATTCATGAATTCCAGAACCTTTCCGAGAAATAACAATTCCAGCAAAAATCTGGATTCTCTCTTTTTCGCCTTCACGAACACGGACATGCACTTTAACACCATCACCAACCTTGAACTGATCACGGTTTTCTTTTATAAACTCACTCGTTAGCTCTTTTAATAATTGATCGTTCATATTCTTTTCGCTCTGTTTAATTTTTTAATAAATCGGGTCGAAGTTTTCGTGTTTTTTCTACTCTTTTCGATCTCCGCCATGCTGAAATTTCTGCGTGATTTCCAGAAAGTAATACTTCTGGAACCTTTAAACCATTAAATTCTGATGGTCTCGTATACTGGGGAATCCCTAGCAAGCCTTCTTCAAAAGTCTCATCATTTAAAGAATCTTTGTCTCCAAGTACTCCGGGCACATGACGGCATACCGCGTCAATTAGGATAGACGAACTCAGAGTTCCATTAGTTAATACATAATCACCAACACTAATTTCCCTATTGACCAAATAATCTCGAACTCGTTGGTCAACCCCCTCATAGTGCCCACTAATCAGCAAAATATGTTTTTTAAGTGATAGTTCTTGGCATATAGAAGTATTTAACTTTTCACCATCAGGTGCCATATAGATAATAGTCGTATCATCATCTGCAATTTCATTTACTGCCGCAAACAATGGTTCTGGTTTCATCACCATACCTGCACCTCCACCAAATGGTCTATCATCTGTTTCTCTGTGTTTTCCTTTTGCCCACCTTCGTAGGTCTAAAGAATTAACCTCGATTAATCCAGAATCAATAGCTTTTGCTAAAATACTTTCGCTAACAAAACCTTCGAGAGTTTTTGGAAAAAGAGACAAAACATCGATACGCAGAGCTGGTTTCATTTTGCGAATCATCGATTGATTTGAAAAACATTTAAAAGTAAACTGAAAACAAATTAAGATTCTTCAGTATCGCTTTCAGTTTTCTTGGGCTTAGCTTTGGCTGTGGGTTTTTTAGCAGATTGCTTGGCGGAACTCTTCTTCTCTTTGGTCTCTTCCTTAGATTCAGCTGCCTCTTCAGACCTTGCTTCCTTCTTATCAGATTCCTCAGCAATTTCTTCTTTCGGTTCTTCTTTAGCTTCTGTTGATTCTTCAGCTTTTGCCTCTTTGACTTCTTCCTTTACCTCTTCAGACTTTGCTTCCTTCTTATCAGATTCCTCAGCAAGTTCTTCTTTCGGTTCTTCTTTGGCTTCTGTTGATTCTTCGTTTACTTTCTCGATGGAAGCGACTGACTCTTCTTTCTTGGAACGAGCTAATCTTTTAGAAGCCTGACGCTCACTTCGCTCCAACCATTCTTCAGGGGAAAGTCTGCCTTGCCTGATCAAGCTCTTAGCAGTGTCTGTGGGTTGTGCACCTACACCCAACCAATGGTCTATTCTATCCATCTTCAAATTCAATTCTTCAGTACGGACATGAGCTTGTGGGTTGTATGTTCCCAAACCTCAATGAACTTACCATCACGGCGGGCAGTTGATGGGGCAACAACCATACGATAAAAAGGTGCATGGCGAGCACCGTGTCTCTGCAAACGAATCTTAATCATGATCTACTCTCTAAATGAAGGGTATGAAATAAGGAAAAAGCGATAAACAAACTCTAATTGCTTAGAAATGTCAATTTAAAAGCCATATAAACGCAAGTAAAACGATGAAAATATTTGAGTCATTAAAACATAAATATTACCTAAACTTTTTCCCTTATTTTCAAAAAGTTTAGCTTTCAAAAATGAGTCCAAAAAATTAATTTAGAAAATAAAACAATATCACTCTTTGTTTATTTAATGTTCAAATTAGCATTTATCAAAAAACTTGTATTGCATTGGTAACCTCAGACGATAAATGCTTTATCAATCTACAGAAATCTGTTTAAATTNGCNTATTACATTTGTTAATTCAAAAATGCTGAGTAACTAGTCATACAGCNTTCTACTAAACAGCACTTTAAACTTTAAATTAATATATAATNATCAATNTGAGTTGACCNAAATTCATCTATGGAGAATGCCAGATCAATTTTAATTTTAAATCGAGCTATCTTTTTGGTCTCCGTGCTTTTTTTTTCTCATGGATGCAAACCAAAATCTACTCATTTGAGAAACCTCGAACTTCCAAAGAGTTCGAAATCATGGAAGTCCATTGAAAGTAATGAGACCACACTTGATAATAATCTTACCCACTGGGTTCACTCTTTCGATTCAAAAAAATTAAATTTAGCGATCTATGAAGCTTGGAACAACAATCCTGAGCTTAAATCACTCGCAGAACATGTTATTGCTCGCGGAGAAGAAGCTGTTATCAGCGGTGCTGATATTCTACCGTATTTTAATGCGGGTGTTTCCGGAACAAGAAGTAAGCGAAACCTTATAGGCTTCAATTTTCCAAATGGAGATACTTCATTCACAAGCAATAGTTTTAATGCTGGTTTGAATTTAAGTTGGGAAATTGACTTATGGGGTAAAATAAGTGAACAGAAAAAATCCAGTGTTAAAAAATTTGAATTAGCCAAATCAGAATTCGAAGGAGCAAGACTAAGTCTAGCTGGTAAAGTTGCTATGGCTTGGTTTACCATCGTAGAAAATAGAAGACAACTAGAGCTCGCGGTTAAAACCACCTCCACATTCGTTAAAAACGATGAATACTTGGATAATAGGTTCGCGAATGGGCTTGTATCGTCTCTAGAGAAAGATCTATCTTCAAATGCACTTGCCAGTGCACAGGCTAACCTCTCGTTAATCAATCGCACACTTAATTTGTCGATGCGAAAATTCGAACTTTTACTTGGAAAAGATCAGGGAATCATGAATGAGAATAATTTTTCTAATCAGCTACCTGATTTTAAAAGATTACCTCTTCCTCCAACTCCCTCAGAAACGCTTCAGGCTCGGCCCGATATTCAAATGGCTCAACTACAACTGGAAGCAGCCGGACATGATTTATCTGCTGCTCGTAAAAATCTTCTGCCATCTATTTCAATATCCGGAACAAATGGAAGTAGATCAGATGAGTTCAATAATCTTCTCGATTCAAAATTCAAAACTTGGGAACTCACGGGTTCAATCTCTCAAACAATTTTTAACAACGGAAGACTGAGGGCTAATATAAGACGCTCTGAAGCATTAAAGCTTGCGGCAAAAGCTAATTATATTTCTTTAGCTCAACGTGCTTTCCATGAAGTTGAAACCATTCTTGCTAATGATTTTTATCTCAAACAGGAAACAAATTATTTACAAACTGCTGCGCAAGCCGCCAATTCAGCAGCGAAGACAAGTTGGAATAGATACCAAAATGGAATACTCGATATATTTGATACATTAGAAAGCCAACGCAGAGCGTTTAATGCTGAGAGCAGATTACTGTCTGCAAAAAAGGAAAGACTTCTTAATAGGATCCAATTATTTTTAGCATTAGGTCTCTCAGCTCTTCCATCAACAAAATGAATAAATTTTTGCTGCCAATCATTGCATTATCTCTTTTCCTAGCAGTTACTTGGGCTTTGGTCGAAATGAAGCCAAGTCCCAAAGCAAGAGAGGTAAAGCGTAAAATTCCCTATGTGGAAATTATTCTTAGTGAAAAAAAGCCTCTAGAATCTTCCATTTTAGCATACGGCACAGTACAACCTAGAACACAGACAACTTTAATCGCAGAAGTTTCTGGAATCATTGAGGAAGTTGCTCCATTTCTGGATGATAAAGACAAATCCACGAATTTTCGAACTGGTGGTTTCTTCCAGAAAGGTGACCTACTACTCAAAATCGAAGATGTTGACTTAGTCACCATTCAAGCTGAAGCAAAAGCCAACTTGAGAAGAGCTGAATTAAACTTAATTCAAGAAAAAGAACAAGCCAAGCAGGCAAAAAACGAGTGGGGCGATCGAGATTGGTCTCTCGCATCAGATTTGGTCAAAAGAATTCCACAAATTAACAAAGCAAAAGCAGAAACTGAAGCAGCAGAAGCCAGACTCGCTCATGCGACAAGAGATTTAGAGCGTTGTCAGGTTACTGCACCTTTTGAAGGAAGAATTCTTCAAACCATGGCCGATGTTGGTCAGCAAGTAGGTTCCGGAGCTTCCTCTGCACTCGCAGAAATATACTCCCTTGATTCAGCAGAAATTAAACTTGCTCTTAGCCGTTCAGAAATGACCTTTCTTGGATTTTTGGATGGTTTCAAACTATCAAATAAACTTAGGGTTAGAACCAATGTGTTAGATGAGAATGGTAAGATCATCCATACCGGTTTTCTTGATCGATCAGAGGGAGTTGTTGATCCTAGAACGAGACTTTACAATCTTATAGCCAGGGTGGATAAATGCTTTGCAAATCCATTCTCATTTAACTCTATTAAAAATCCCCTTTCCGTAGGTCAGTTTGTTAATTTAAGACTTACTGGAAGAGAAATTGAAGTTTTCTTAGTTCCTGAATCAGCTTTTCGCACGCGGGAAACTGTTCTTGTAATTGATGACGATAATCGTCTGTTTACAAGAAAAGTTTCAGTTATTCATCGAACCGAAAAGGATGCATGGGTTACCGGTGGATTATCCGAAGGGGAAAAAATATGTATTACTCCGATTGAAATTATTTCAGAGGGTATGCTAGTAAAAATCGCCAACCCCGGCGACGATTTAAATATGAGTCAACCATGATTGCATGGTTTGCTAGAAACGGCGTTGCTGCAAACCTCCTCATGGGGATCATCCTGATCTCTGGGTTCTTCTCCATTAAAGGTTTAAAGATGGAGTTATTTCCAGACTTTGATCTCGATCTGGTAACTATATCAGTACCTTATCCAGGTGCTGCTCCTTTAGAAGTTGAGGATGGAATTTGTAAACAAATTGAAGAAAAAATCTGGGACTTAACTGGAATTAAAGAGATGAACTCATTTGCCCGGGAAAATGTGGGTGTTGTAAGCGTCCAAGTTGAAAGAACTATGGACGCCAAATTACTTGCTGATGAAATCAAAGTACGAGTTGATTCAATTCTAAATTTTCCTGCAGAGGCAGAAAAACCCATTGTTGAAGTCGCTACTCAAAAGCGAAAAGTTCTTGCAGTCGCCATACATGGAAATGCTGACCCTCAGTCGTTAAGAAAGCTAGCCGATAAAACTTTGGATGATCTGACTAATTTGCCCGGAATCACTCAGGTTGAAATTGCCGGTATTCGTAAACCCGAAATTGGAATTGAAATTTCTGAGAGTACCTTACGAGAACACGCCTTGAGTTTTGACGATGTAGTTAAATTCCTAAAAAGAAATTCGATTGATACTCCTGGGGGTGTGGCTAGAACTTCTTCAGGTGAAACCCTGCTTCGCTCTATGGGTAAAGCAAGGGACGGAAGGGAATTTAATGAGTTACAATTAATGACCACTGCTGACGGTTCCAATCTAAAATTGAGCGACCTTGCATGGGTAAAAGATGGTTTTGAAGATAAGGTTTTGTATACAGAATTTTCAGATGAGCCCGCAGTTACACTACGAGTTTTCCGTGTGGGTAAGCAAAGCCCCTTAGATATTTCTAAAAAAGTAAGTGATTATGTGGCTAAAGCCAATCGAACTCTCCCTGAAGGACTTTCCATGACGGTGTGGAAAGATAGTTCATTTTACTTACAAGGTCGATTGGAAATGATGGTTCGAAATGCATTCCAAGGGTTACTCTTAGTTTTCCTAGTTCTTTCCCTTTTTCTTAGGCCTTCGCTAGCTATCTGGGTAGCGATAGGCCTGCCCATTTCATTTATGGGTGCATTTGCTACTATGGGACTGCTTGGAGCTTCCATTAACTTAGTGTCTCTATTTGCTTTTATTGTTGTCCTAGGTATCCTCGTAGATGATGCAATTGTAGTCGGAGAGTCAGTATACACTCTCGGGACAAGAGGCGAAAGTTCGATTAATGCTTCAATTAAAGGCACTCATCTTGTGGCAATGCCAGTTACTTTCGCCATAATTACGAGCATGGTTGCATTCGTGCCAATGCTCTTTCTACCTGGATGGCTTGGCAAATTAATGAAGGATATTCCATTGGTTGTTATACCTGCTTTATTCTTTTCCTTAATTGAATCAAAATTTATCTTACCCTTCCATCTAAGCCTATGCAGGTTCGATAAACTCCCCAAAAATTGGCTTTCAAAATTTCAGAACAAGATTTCTTTAGGATTGGAAAGCTTTATTGAAGGTGTGTATCAACCATTCTTAAAAATCTGTTTGAAATGGCGTTATCTAACGCTTTCTTTATTTTTGGGACTACTATTCACGACATTCGGTTTAATAATTGGTGGTCATGTTCCAAGCATTAGAGGCGTCCCGCCAGTTCCTTCGGATTATATCTCTGTTAAACTTACAATGCAGGACGGAGTCCCTGCTCAAACTACCGAAAAAGCGATCTTAGAGGTAGAGCGTGCACGTTTAGAGGTAATTGATTTTCTTAACGAGCAAAATGAGCCCAATCCTTTTCGCTATGTTATGAAAACAATGGGAGCCCAACCATTTTCAGGTGGCCCGAAAAGCTCATCGAATATCGTTACTGGTTCCAATCTAGGTGAGGTAAGCGTTGAACTCATAAAGTCAGAAAAACGTACTAGATCTGCACCTCAAATCTCTGCACTATGGAGAGATCGTATTGGACCTTTACCTGGTTTAAAAGAGATGTACTTTGGCGATGTTGCTGCTGGGGGTAGTAGGACCGCAATTGATATTGAAATCGCTGGACACGATTTGCAAAACATGAGTTTAGCAGCTGAGAAATTGAAAAATAAACTTAACACCTATCAGGGGCTCTTTGATATATCAGATACATATTCCGGGGGCAAAAGGGAGTTAAAAATCCGCTTAAAACCAAATGGACATTCGTTGGGTCTTACTCAGGCAGATTTAGGCAGACAAGTAAGACAGGCTTATTATGGGGAAGAAATTCAACGTATTCAACGAGATCGCGATGAAGTTAAAGTCATGCTTCGTTACCCCCTCGCCGACCGAAAGTCACTAACTGCCCTCACTAATCTTCGAGTGAGAGCGCCAAATGGTATTGAAGCACCCCTTGGGGAAGTCGCGACTATCGAATTAGGAAAAGGATACCCAACAATAAAAAGAGCTGACCGAGCACGAATCATTAATGTACAAAGTTCTGCTGATAAAGTGTCTGCTAACATTCCCTTGATCGAATCTGAGCTGAGTGCTAATTTTTTGCCCGACTTGAGAGAAAGTTTTCCTAATCTTCGGTTTTCTTTTGTAGGAGAAAAAAAGGAACAAGAGGAAAGTGATTCAGGATTAGCCCAGGCGGGTGGTATTTGTCTATTCGTTATTTATGCACTTTTGGCAATTCCATTCCGTTCATACTTACAGCCATTTTTAATAATGTCAGTTATTCCATTTGGATTAATTGGGGCTGTATTTGGGCACTATTTATTTGGTCTTCCATTAAGTCAACTTTCTCATTTTGGTCTAGTTGCTTTAACCGGAGTTGTAATTAATGACAGCCTAGTTCTTGTACATTATGTAAATAAACGAGCAAAAGAAACAAATATTTTTGAAGCTGCTAGACTCGCAGGGATGGCAAGATTTCGTGCTATTTTGTTAACCTCCCTTACCACTTTTGTTGGACTTCTACCCATTCTTTTTGAAAGAAGTTTGCAGGCTCAATTTCTTAAGCCAATGGCTATTGCCATAGGCTTCGGGGTGCTTTTTGCCACATTCATTACCTTGCTTATGGTACCGTGTCTATATCTAGTTCTTGAAGATCTAAAAAAGGTAAGCTCTCTCATAATTCAGGGCATAGGCTTTTCAGATAAAAAAGCAAAATCCTTTGGAAAATTTAAAAAAATTCCCGGCTAAGGACGTTCACCTACTCCTAGAATCGTCTCAAAAAAAGGCTCTTTATTCTCTTTAGCAACAACTTCTACCTTTGCCCGTTTAAAACCAGCTTTACGTATCATGCGGTACAAGTTATTTTCAGCGAATCCTAACCATTGATCTTTGTAAAGCTCATGTGCTTTTTCAAACTGATGTTTTTTTAAATCAAGCACAATCAATTGTCCACCTGGTTTCAAAATACGAAATGCTTCACCAAGAGCCCTCTCAGGTTTCAACGCATGATGAAGAGACTGGCTCATAAGAGCAAGATCAACACTTCTCGCCTTTAAGGGCACTTTTTCAATATCTCCAAGTTTATAAAAGAGATTTGTAAAATTTTTTTTCTTAGCCAGTTGAGTTCCTAAACGAACCATGCTTTTTGAACTATCAATACAAAAAACTTTGCTTGCTCTTTCTGCAAGTAATTGCGAGATCATGCCTTCACCGGCTCCCAAGTCTGCAATTGAAATTTTTGGAACTAGGCGTAAGAGAAAATGACCAATCGCATCCCATGATCGTCCTGGAACATAATTTTTACCAAGTCGTTCAGCAACTTCATCAAAGTATCTCTCAGTATCCCTTCTTCGCCTATCCATAATTCGAACAAGACTTGATTGATCAGATTCCCAGAAATCTTCATTTGATTCCATACTTATTGCCATACGAATCATTTGGAAATAAGGAGATTCACTTATCTCAAGTGTGTAATATGTCTTTTTACCTTCTTTTCTGTCAGCAACGAGATTGAATCTTCTAAGTAAAGAAAGATGGCTAGAAATTCTGGACTGCCCCATTTCTAGAATTTCTTGAAGTTCTGCAACCGACAACTCATCTTGATGCAATAATCGAAGCATCCTTAATCGGGTGGTATCAGATAACACCTGCAATACTTCAGTGACTTTCAATGTCATGAAAAAAGAATTTAACCAAGATCAAAATTAGGCAAACCATTTCAATCTTTTTTTGACTCGTTAAAAACGAGCGAATTGCAATTACTTAGGCCTTCTCAACCCAGCGGGATAAACCATTTACCTTCCAACTCTGCTTGTTACCTTCGACATCAGTTTCTACGATATCATTGATCTTTTTACCTAATAAAATCTGCCCGAGAGGTGTAAGATAGGAAAGTATATTTTTATCTGGGTTACTATCCCAAGCACCTAAAACAGTGTAGGTTTGAATATTTTTACTAGATTGATCTTCTAAATCAACAATTGAACCAATACCAATAGAATCGCTTGGAGCATCCGAAAAATCTGTTGGTTTGGCCCGCATGATATCGGCTTGAAGTTCAGACTGTCTTGCAAGAAGTACTTTTTGTTCATCTTTGGCCATATGATATTCAGCATTTTCTCTGAGGTCTCCGTGCTCACGAGCGGCTTCAATAGCTAAAGAATTTTCTGGAATTTTTACTTTTGTTAATTCTTCTAAATCAGCAATTTTCTGATCATAACTTTCTTGAGAAACAATAAGAGAATCGTCAGTAATTGTGCCGTCAGAAGATGACTGACTTGCTTTTCCTCCTTCTAAAATATCCTGTATTTCAGGAAATCTTTTGATAAATCTGGCCATTAGAGAACGCTTGCTTAAATCTTCAAATCCTGGGTTAAGCAACAGAGCTTGTGCTAAATCCTGTGCGTTTTCAGCTGTTCCTTTACTCAAAATATCGGGTAACAAGTCACGGTCGTCAGATAAGATTTCAGCTAGTGGAATCCTTCGGGTTGTTGCATTTTGCAAAGACTCATAGTCAATTGCAGAAAATACAGCAGTCAGTAAATGAGGATTTATAAGATCTTTGAGAAGGTCTTTAAATTTTGCGAGTTCACGAAACTTTAGCATCCATAGCAAAACAGGTGCTTTTAAAGTTTGTTCGTCAAGAGCCTTGGTTAGAGATTTGATCAACAACTTTGCCTCTTCCTTATCGATAAGGAAATGAGCACATTCACCCGAAAATTTAACAGATGTATTATGGAGCAAGTCCAAGACAATTTCTTTCCATTTTTCTGGATACACTCGGGTTACAAGATCAAGAAACCGTCCATGAAATTTAGTTGGCATCAGATCGGCCAACCGTGGAAGATCGCCTTCACATTCATTTAGAATTGAAGCCGAAGTTGGTTCTAGTTTTTCGACATCTTCTTCAACGTCACGGGCAAGATTATTGCGAACCCAAATACCATACAATCTATCTGCATCACTTAAATTTCGTGCTTCCATTATTGCATTGGTTAATTCCTCAAGAACCCTGGGTAAGTCAGATTGCAAATCCTCTTTTTCGGATGCTAAATCAAAAAGTTTTTCCGCCAGTGCAATCTTCTCCTTCGAGCGCATTTCATCAAAGAAATCTTGCAAGATTTCCTGCTCAGGTTTAACAGGCTCATCTCTTAGGACATAAGGTTCAGTCTTTTTGCTGGGAACAGCAACACGAGGATCTTTGACCAACAATTTTTTGGTTGCAGTCCACCACTTCTTTCCCTTTGCGGAACCAAATAAATAACCAATTGTTCTTTCAATATCACGACTAGATGCACATCCGTCTGGATATTTAGAAAGAATATCAATAACTATGTTAACTGGCTCTTTTTTTGCAACTGTGTCTATTTCATCTGGGTTAGATCGGTGACGGGAGATGATATGATCACTAGACAAAATTTCAATTTTGCTGAGACAAAATACTGGATCCATTGCATGACTTTTTCTTTCCCCTTCCTCAAAATCAATCAATAGCATACCTCTTTCAGCCTCGAAACCAGTAATTTTCCCGAGCCCCCAACTCTTGTGGATACAAGAAGCACCTACATTCATGGACTCTAGGGCAGATCGTGAAGATTCTAGTGAAGGATCCTGTGCAATAAGCTGATCAATAATTTCAACATTCATTCAATGTATGTGTAAGAAAATGGTTGGAGGTTCGTAAAGAGCATTACAATAAAATAATTTAAAATTATTGCGAGATAAAAGGTGCTTAAGTATTACAATTTCACCCTCATGTTTTAGGTTGGGGAACCCTAAAAAGAAAACAAAACGGTACAATTAGAAATAAGGCTCCCAACAGATACGCAAAAGAAGAACCATATTTAAAAAAAATGAGCCCTGCAAGTAATGGTCCAATTGCTCTGGCTATGGACCCTGAAGATCTAAAGACTCCAAGATGAAAACCTTGTGTTTCTTCACTTGAGTAAAGAGAGGTGAGAGAAGTGAGTGTTGGACTTATAAAAGCCACACCAGTTGACATGAGAAATAACGATACAAAAAACCAAGACTCATGTTTTATTAATGCAATCATTCCAAAGGCTAAAATTCCAATAAAAATTCCCGAAATAGCCATTGTCTTTTCTCCAATTTTCCCCACAAATTTTCTAACTAAGTAGCCTTGCACAAATATTAATGTACCTCCGATTAAGAGAAACATTTTCATTATTTCTAACGGTTCATAAGCAAATCTTTCAACAGCAAGAAAAGTTAATGTAAATTCCATTCCAGAAAATGATACCATGTAAAAAAGATAAGCGAGACAAGTGTTACGAACTGCCAAATTCTTTATTCTACTAAGCTCAAAAATAACTGGTTTGGATTTTTTATCCGTATTCCTTTTTCGTTCTGGCAAAGTTTCTTTAAAGGCATAACCCAACCATAAAATATTAATAACTGCTAAGCAAAAGCTTATTAAAGCAGCCAAGGAAAAAGGGGTCATTTGAAAAATTCCTGAAGTGTTATCATCCCATGACCATTGAGAAGCGAATCCTCCAAGAGCAGGCCCAACAACGAAGCCTAAACCAAATGCTACTCCTACAAATGCCATTCCTTTGGACCGAGTTTCACGGGAAGTTACATCTGCAATTGCCGCAGTCGCAACCGAGAGGTTTCCACTTGCTACTCCACTCAATATTCTTGAGAAAACTAAAATCCAAAAATCACCGGCAAAGATCCATAATCCATAACCAATACATGTTCCGAATAAAGTAGTTAGTAGAACAGGCCTTCGACCAATTCTATCTGATAATCGTCCCCAAATAGGAGCGAAAAAGAATTGTAAAAGAGCATAGAGAGATCCCAAAATTCCACCAAAAATTACCGTTTCCAGACGAAAACTTGGATTCTGAGAATCGCCCTCGAATGCGAAACCTTGAATTGAATTCACAAAAATTGTTAATACTCCACCACCTAGTAGTTCCTCCTTACCTAAGTAATAATCTAGCATGGCAGGAAAGAGCGGGAAAATGACTGAAAACCCAACCATATCTAAGAAGATAGTTAAAAAAACAACTCCAAATGTTGCTTTTTTTCTATCGATTGAGGGCATATCTTTACTGCTCACTCTTGATCACGAAGCCGATTTTTCGGCAGCCAACTTTTTCAAGGCAGAAGAGACATTCTCAGGAACTAACCCTGATTCTCTCCCTCCAAAAAGATGGACCTGTTTAATAAGACTCGAACTTGTGTAAAAGTACTTTTCATTTGGCATTAAAAAGATTGTTTCTAACTCAGCATCAAGGTGTCTATTCATTTGTGCCATTTGGAATTCATATTCAAAATCTGATACCGCTCTGAGACCTCGAACTAGTATCTTAGCTCCCTTACTTTTTGCATAATCGACTAATAATCCGTTAAAAGGCTCAGCAGAAACATTTTTAAATTGTCCGATATTCTCTTCAACTAGCTTTACCCTTGTTTCACAATCAAAAGCATTTTTTTTTCCAGAATTATCCACTGATATTGCAACCAATACATGATCAAAAATTCTCGATGCTCTTTCCAAAACATCTAAATGTCCGTTCGTGACAGGATCAAAAGTTCCAGGATAAATTGCAAAGCTCATTAAAATTGAAAAAAAACAATAATACCCATTAGCGAAAACATGTCCACAACCAAGACTTGTCGTTGAGGTTGCAAAAACCAAGGTTAACTGTAATTTTTTCACGGTGAACTTACCCAATTTATTAACATTGTCCAGAATTCCTTTAATGTTGCTGGTTATTGGACTACTCTTTCCTGAACTGAATAATTCTTTACCATGGCTAAGTACTTGTGCACTGTTAGTTTTTTTGTTCGCCGCTCTCACCGATTGGCTTGACGGTTGGCTAGCAAGAAAATTTGGCCAAGTTTCAGAGTTTGGCAAATTCATGGATGCCCTTTCAGACAAAGTTCTTACTTTAGGAATGTTTATAAGCCTTTTAGCATTGGACGAAATTGCAAAATGGGCTCTCTTCCCAATCCTATTGATTTTGTCGCGTGAATTTCTGATTACTGGGTTAAGACTTGTAGCGTCCGGTCAAGGTAAAGTGTTAGCTGCCGAAAAAATAGGTAAGATTAAAACCGTCATCCAATTAACTTGTATTTGCTTATTTCTGGGAAAAATTGCCGTCGAAAATGACTTTAAGGATATCCTGCCATTCGATGTCCTATCCAGCCTTTCTTACATTCTTTTGTTATCCGGCAGAATTACTCTTGTCTTAGCTACTTTAATAACTGTTATTTCAGGAATTTTCTATCTTTCAAAATACTGGAAAGTTTTTGTTGATGAAAATTAAATTATGGATTGGCTTGTAAGAAACCTAGCAACTCTTGGTTTTATTGGAAAGAAACTACCTGCTCCTGGCACATTTGGATCATTTTTAGGTACAATTTTTTTCTTAATTATTCTTTGCTCTACTTCTTTTTCCAATTGGGAAATAAGCATTATGTTCTCTTCTTTATTTGTTTTGGGTATACCACTTACTAGTCGTGCTGAATTAATTCTTAAAAAAGTCGACCCAAGCGAAGTAATCTGGGATGAATTTACAGCAATTCCTTTTGTTTTCATTTTCTGTCTCGAAAAATTAAGGACTTTTCCAAATATGGAATCCCTTGTTCTTGTAAGTTTAGGATTTATATTATTTCGTATCTTCGACATTTTAAAACCTTTCGGAATAAAGAGGATTCAAAGACTGCATGGTGGAATTGGCATTATGATTGATGACTTGGTTGCCGCACTTTTTTCCGCTCTAATTCTTCACTTCATAGGAACTTTTCCTTTGTCTTTTTAATATTTTCTTACTCTAATTAGTAAGCTAATGAGTAACTCGGATGAAAACAGTTTAGGAGACGGGTTTTCTTTTACCCTTGTAGTTTCCAACAAAATGGGAATCCATGCTCGTCCCGCAGCTATGATCGTTCGCATAGCTAGCCAATTTGAAGGTGATATTTGGGTTGAGAAAGAAGGTGAAAGAGTAAATGCTAAAAGTATAATGGGGATCATGATGCTTGCGGCTGCCAAAGGAACAAACTTAATTTTTTACTCTGAATCACCTGATAAAGAAAAGTTTAAGGCTGAAATGACTGAGCTTTTTTCTTCCAAGTTTCAGGACGAATAAAATTTTCTACAATACAATCTCTATCACTTTTTCTTCGTAAAAGGATTTCAATGCTTCCTTAATTTCGGAAGGCCTACGCATTTTTAAGATATCATCTTTAAGTTTTATGCACTCTTGAAAGGAAAAACGTCTTCCAAAAAATTTTAGCTCAGGAATTAAATTACCTGAAGAACTCAAACTTTCTAAACCAAGACCAATCAATAGAGGTAAAAAGTGTGGATCCCCGGCTATTTCACCACATAAAGTAACATCAATTTGCTTCTCTTTAGCAACCTTGAAAATATGTGCTAGGGACCTGACAACAGCTGGATGATGAGGCTCATATAGATAGGCAATTTGATTATTAATTCGATCCACTGCTAGGAGGTATTGTACAAGATCATTTGTGCCAATGCTGAAGAAGTCTACTTCTCCAGCAAGTAAGTCGCAAATAGTTACCGCGGAGGGTGTTTCAATCATACATCCAATCTTTATCTCACTATCAAAAGGGACTCCTTTTTCTGTAAGTTGATTCATTGCTTCGCTCAAAAACTCTTTAGCTTTTATTAACTCCCCCACACCACTTATCATGGGAAACATAATTTTCACTTTCCCTAAAGCACTTACTCTAAGAACGGCACGTAACTGATCTAAAAAAATCTCAGGGTTACGAAGGCAATATCGTATAGCTCGAAAACCCATAAAAGGATTTTCTTCTCTCTCGCGTCCAATGGAATCAAGAATTTTATCACCACCTAAATCTAAAGTGCGAATAGTTACTGATTTCCCTTTTGCAGATTTCACAATTTGCTTGTATTCATCAAACTGTAAATCCTCGCTTGGAATTTGATTTTTTTTTAGAAAAATAGATTCGGTTCTGAATAAGCCAACTTCATCACAACCATTCCTTATTCCATTCTTCACCTCTTCCACCGAATCAGCATTTGCATGAAATCCTATCTTGTGGCCATCAATTGTTTCGGCAGGCAAAGAAATTTCATCCTCTAAAAGATGCTTTATCTTTTTTCTTTTTATTCCAACTTTTCCATATTTGAACAGAGTTTCTTCTTCTGGATTTATAATCGCAAGCCCTTCGAAGCCATCGATTAAAAGTGTATCTCCATCCGTCAAATCATCTGTCAATGAACGAAGTCCCACCACCGCCGGAACACCACTCGCACGCGCCATTATGACAGCATGACTGGTACGCCCACCAGTATTCGTTGCGATTCCAAGAATCTTAGATCTATCCAAGGATGCTGTATCTGATGGGCTTAAATCTTCAGAAACTAAGATCCTTGGCTCTCCGAGAAAAGCTGTTCCAGCAGCCGTTTCACCAACAAGATTACGCAATAACCTCTTTGAAATATCTTTTAAATCGGCACCTCTTTCACGAAGGTATTCATCCTCTATTTGATTAAAATAATCATGATATTTTTGTGTAACCCTATGAACACACTGTTCGATATTATCACCCGTATTATAGAGGTCTTTCTCAATATCGTCGAAAAGGGCCTTATCTTCCAAAACAAGTAGATGGGCATCAAAAATATTAGCTTCTTTTTCCCCTAGGTTTTTGGAAACTCCAATTTTAATTTCTTCGATTTGCGTTCTCGTTTTACCAACCGCATCTCTTAATCTAACAAGCTCTGCTAATTGCTCAGACTTGCTAATGGGATAATGAGGAACTTCCACATCACCATGCAAAAACCGAAAAATTAAACCATGAGAAACCCCAGGAGACCCAGGAATCCCGTATAGAGTAATTTCATGTTTTTTTTCTGACATTTTAAAGTTTTTGTGAAAAACGAATTCTACATTATGGATTAAAACAAAGTAGATTGAAAACAAAAAGAAATCCCTTAAAAATTCACAATATCTGAGAAATCCAAAATTTCGTATGTTCACCTAAGCACTTTTTGATTTCTTTTTTTACTAACCCAAAGTCTGCTTCATCTTTTATAAAACAGAAACAACAAGACCCACTTCCCGAAACATGAAATGTAAGATCAAATTCTTCTTTCAATACAGTAGATAAAGGTTCAATAAACAAATACTTTTTGAAAATTACTGACTCGAAATCGTTATGGCATAATTCTAAACCCGAAATCGAACCATTCTTCCATCTTTCAAACCTTGATTTAGCCCAATTTGAATCAGAATAAGATTCATTTTTTGCCAATAATGCATACATAGAGGATGTTGAGAATTCAATATTTGGTTGGAAGATTAATATGGGTTTCCCTTTCCATTCATTATTCTTTTCCTGTGAAATTGAATTTACAATTTCACCTCTTCCCTCAACGGTAATCAATCCGTTTTTAAAAAACAATGGACAATCAGAGCCAATTCTTGAAGCCAACTCAATTAGTTGAGTTTCGGATAAGGCATGACCGTGAAAAATATTCAATGCTTTTAAAGTTGCGACTGCATCGGAACTACCACCCCCCATACCAGCCATTACAGGTATCGTTTTTTTTAAATTAATTCGAAAACCAGTCTTATCGCCCGTGAACTTTCGCCACTCCTTTACTGCTGCACATACAAGATTTTCAAGATTCGCAAGCGATGGGTTTTCAGGGCATAAACAACTCAATTCATTTGATTGATTTGTTTGCTCCAAAGTAACAAGATCAAAAAGATTAATCTTAGAAACAACAGATAAAATTTCATGAAAGCTATCTGAGCGTTTACCAGTGATAGCCAAAAATAAATTAATCTTTGCTGGAGCTGGTACAGATACTCGGCGTATTGCCTTTCTAACATTCATAAATTTATATTTTCATATATGTTTTTCCAATCCTATGCGATGCCAAAGAATTAAGTTGGCTCATTCTCACTACCAAGCATGATAGAGAGAATGATTAACTCTCATACGGAAGTAATTTTGGCGTTGGATGTTGAAAACAGGTCAAAAGCAGAGTCCATTCTTGAAAAAACGGGTGAACAACTTCGTTGGGTAAAGATTGGCCTCCAAACCTACCTCAGAGACGGACCTGAATTCCTAAGAGATGTGGCATCGATGGGGAAATTTATATTTCTGGATCTTAAATTACATGATATTCCGAACACCATGGCAAAGGCAATGGAAAGCCTTGCTCAACTGCCTATTAAAATGCTGACGATTCATGCAACTGCTGGTCCAGAAGCATTAAGAAAGTGTGTTCTTACCGCCAAGGATATTCTTCCCGAAGTTCAACTTCTATCTGTTACAGTACTTACTTCAATGAACCAAGATAACTTAAATTCAATTGGTATTCAGAGCTTGGTTCCGGACCAAGTCGATCGGTTGGCAAAATTAAGTATTGATTCGGGCGTTACAGGAATTGTTTCTTCCCCACTTGAACTCGTCAGACTTCGCCCAATTCTTCCCCATAATACTACTTTTGTTACTCCAGGTATTCGCCCCAAAGGATCAAGCAAAGGAGATCAAAAGAGAGTTATGACACCGAGGGAAGCAGCAGAAAAAGGAGCAAATTATTTGGTCATCGGCCGACCTATTTTGGCTTCTGATGATCCTAGAGGAAGCCTTAGTTTGATTCAGGAAGAATTATCGTAATGCAACATATTGGTATACTTTTGGCCGGTGGAAAAGGGTCAAGAATGAAAAGACCTGGAGATGATAAACTTCTGCGAGAAATTCATAATTCAACCCCATTTCGTCTTTGCTACGAATCTTTTTTAGGAAGTAAGATAGTTGATAATGTGATCATTGTTTATCGGGATAACGACCAACTAGAAAAAATAAATCAGGAAATTGAAGTTGCTCATAAAAAATCTAAAAAAAGTTTCAGTCCAATTTTTGCAAAAGGTGGAATGGAAAGATATGAATCCGTTTTAACAGGCCTTTCTGTTTGTTATTCGGAGTGCGAATTTGTTTATGTACACGACTGTGCTCGACCCCTCATTCGCTCTGGCACTATTGACGAGCTTGGGAACATAGCTAAAGTTTCTGGGGCAGCAATAACTGCTCGACCGATTAATGACACGATCAAAAAAATTTTCCCGAATCCCACTTCTCAAAACCAAAATACTTATCGCTCCGAAACTATAGATCGATCTTTTATTTGGATTATGGAAACTCCCCAAGTGTGCCGTAAAGATTGGTTACTCAAAGGAATGAAAAAAATAGAGGCAGAAAAAATTTTGGTAACGGATGAGGCTTCAATTCTCGAATTGATAAATAAAGAGGTTTCACTTCACGATCCTGGATATCCAAATCCTAAAATTACCACAAATTCCGACTGGNCGTATATTGAATTTCTATTATCTCAAAGATGAATAAAGAATTACCCTTACGAATCGGTCACGCTTACGACTTTCATTGTTTGATTAAAAACAGAAAACTTATTTTAGGCGGAGTTCATATCCCTTACTCGCATGGACTACTTGGCCATTCGGATGCAGACTGCNTGACTCATGCCTTAGCAGATTCGATTTTAGGTGCGATGGGTTTACCAGATATTGGAAATTATTTTCCAGATAACGATATCAGATATAAAGGTTTGGATTCTAAAATAATTCTCAAAAAAGCCATTGATGAGATCAAAAAACAAAACTATCGAGTTGGAAATGTCGACTTAACCATAGTAGCTGAAAAACCAAAGCTCTCCTCCTTTGTTGAAAAAATCAAAATATCACTTTCTAAAACTATGGAACTTGATCCAAATTTCATTGGNATCAAAGCTACTACGAATGAAGGTGCTGGACCTGTGGGNAGATCTGAAGGTATAGCCGNATACTCAGTTTGTACTATTGTACAAAACTAAAANTAAACAACTATTTGATCCGCCTCAAAAAAACGATTGATTTCTGCAAGAGCAGATTCTGGACTATCAGAAGCATGTACAACATTTTTCATACGATCGGTGCCTAAGTCCCCTCTTATAGTTCCTTTGGGGGCAACCATTGAATCTGTTGGTCCGATTAAATCACGAACCCCCTGTATAACTTTCTCTCCCTCTAGTACTATGGCTAAAACAGGGCAAGAACTCATGAACTCTGCGATTTCTGNAAAGAAGGGTAGATGAGCTACATGGGCATAGTGTTCATTAAGCAAATCCTCATGTAACTGTACAAGTTTACAAGCAATGATAGAATAATTCGCACTTTCAAACCGACTAATAACCTGACCAACTAATCTTTTCTGCACACAGTCTGGTTTAAGTAAAATAAGAGTTCTTTGCATATGTATAATGCTAGCGAGTGAAAGATAATTTGTAAAAGCTTAAACTCAAGATTCCTCAGCATTATCTTCTTCGGTAGAAGAAGAAACTGATACCTTTTTGTCAGTTTCTTCCTGCGAGAAGTATACCGAAGGATCCTCATCATCTGTAAGAAGGACTCTGATGACTTTATTTTTTCTTAAGGAGCCTGATAGAACTTCTTCTGCAAGACTATCCTCGAGATATTTTTCAACGGCTCTTCTTAAAGGACGAGCTCCTAATTTATCGTCATATCCTTTCTCGATAAGAAATTCTTTTACATTTTCAGAGATGTCTAGCCTAAGCTTCTTCTCCTTTAGTCTATCAGTAACTTTCTTTAACTCTAAGTCAACAATAGCACTCATACTCTTTTTGGCAAGCGGACGGAAAATTACGATTTCAGTAAGTCGGTTTAGAAATTCCGGTTTAAATGACTTTTTTGCCTCATCCATGATTTTGTCTTTTNTTTTGTCAAAATCATCATCTGCATTACCCGCAGAAAAGCCNAAAGAAGAATTTTTCTGCAAAATATGTGCTCCCACATTCGAGGTCATGATGAGAATTGTGTTACGAAAATCCACTTTTCTTCCCAAGCTATCGGTCAGTCTACCATCTTCTAATATTTGCAGTAAAATTTGAGCCACATCAGGATGTGCTTTCTCAATCTCATCGAAAAGAATAACAGAGTAAGGTTTTCTACGGATGGCTTCTGTTAATTGACCGCCCTCTTCATGTCCNACATAACCCGGGGGTGAACCGATCATACGCGAAACAGCGTGCTTTTCCATGTACTCGGACATATCGACCTGTATCAACGANTCCTGNTCTCCAAAAATCCTTTCNGCTAAAACTTTTGCTAAATGAGTTTTTCCCACACCTGTTGGACCAAGAAACATAAAGGAACCAATCGGTCTTCTAGGATCCTTAAGATCTGCCCTAGAGCGNCTTAAAGCTTTTGCAACTACTTCTGTGGCGAAGTCTTGTCCAATAATTTGCTTGCGTAATTCAGACTCCAATTTAAGTAATTTCTTAGANTCTTTGGCTTCCATTCTGTTAAGCGGAATACCAGTCCAATCGGCAATTACTTGCAACATATCATCTTCGTCAACAGATGCTCTTTTTTCTTCTCGCGTCTTTTTCCAATTTTCCAGAACCCGTTCACGCTTAGCCCGTAGCTTTTTCTCCTTGTCACGAGCCTCGGCTGCCTCCTCGAAATTTTGATCAGAGATTGCAGACTCTTTTAAAGCACAGACCTCCTTGATGTCATCTGACAATTTTTCAATCTCTGGTGGTCTTTTTAAAGACTCCATTCTTGACCGAGCACCTGCTTCATCAATGGCATCAATTGCTTTATCAGGTAGGAATCTACCAGTAACATATCTGTCCGTTAATTTAGCTGCGGCAGCAAGTGCCTTATCAGTAAAATTGACATTGTGATGCTCTTCGTACTTAGGACGGATTCCTTTTAATATTAAAACAGTATCTTCAACTGATGGTGCCTCTACTTTAACAGATTGAAATCTACGATCCAGTGCACTGTCTTTCTCAATATATTTTCTATATTCAGCGAGGGTGGTCGCACCAATGCATTGCAGTTCACCTCGGCTCAAGGCTGGTTTAAATATGTTAGATGCATCCATGGCACCTTCAGCCGCACCGGCACCTACAATTGTATGAAGTTCGTCTATAAAAATGATTATATTTTTGGCTTTTCTCAACTCATCCATGACAGCTTTAATACGCTCTTCAAACTGACCACGATATTTTGTTCCTGCAACCATGAGAGCTAAGTCAAGGGTCACAACTCTTTTATCAATTAGATTTTCGGGAACCATACCAGAAGCAATTTGCTGAGCAAGACCTTCAACTATCGCAGTCTTTCCAACACCTGCTTCACCNATCAAAACAGGATTATTTTTGGTTCTTCTGCACAAAACTTGGGTAACTCGCCTAATTTCATTTTCCCGACCAACTACAGGATCCATCTCTCCATTTTTGGCGATTTCTGTAAGATCTCGACCAAATGCTTTAAGGGCTGGAGTTTTGTGGTCTTTACCACCCTTCTCTTCGCTCAAAGAGCCTCCGGCGACTGATGCCTCAGATTCTTCCGTTGAAGAAAAATTTGGATCCAATTCAGAAAGAATTTCGTTTCTGCACCTTTCAACATCCACATCAAGCGATTTCAAGACTCTTGCGGCCACTCCCTCTCCTTCACGGAGAAGGCCAAGAAGAATATGTTCAGTACCAACATAGCTGTGGTTTAAAGATTTCGCTTCTTTTCCGGCTAAGGCTAAAACCTTTTTGACACGAGGTGTGTAAGGAACATTTCCAGATGGTTTTGCTTCAGGTCCTAAGCCGACCTGTTCGTCCACTGCTTGCCTGACTGTATCCAAATCCAATCCCATTTTTTGAAGAACATTAACCGCAACACCCTGCCCCAAATTGATAAGCCCGAGTAGAAGGTGCTCTGTGCCAACATAATTATGGTGAAATCGATCTGCCTCTTTTCTAGCAAGTGCTAGTACTTGCTGTGCACGAGGCGTGAAATTACTCATCGGTTCAGACATACTTAAAGATATACCTTTCTATTAATTAAAGTCAACTAGAGGGAAGAGAGGTCTAGAAACGGGGAACGGACAAAGTGATTTCTTAGTAAAGCGGCTCGTAATTCATCACGTTCAGAAGGATCAACCGCATGCCCAGCAGATAATTGAACGTGTCCAGGTTGAACCTCAATAAACATCCGATCGGCTAATCCACGAAATTTATCAGGTAACATACCAAAATCTGCAGCCAAACGAACAAGGGATAGCAAGTCCATTGCTTCTGAACTTTGGATTAAGTGACANGTCTTTAAGCTTCCNACTGCTCGACTCATTTTATCAATAAGCCGATTCCGGTCATCTTGCAAAAGTTTCTCACGAGCATTGTTCTCTTGTTTAACAAGACTCTCGAGAGTTGAGTTCAATCGTTCAATAATAGCAGATTCCGACTCCCCTAATGTTTGTTGATTTGAGATTTGGAAAATACTTCCATTTGCATCAGATCCNTCACCAAATAGGCCNCGAACTGCAATACCCAAGTGATTTACAGCATTGATGACTTTTTCCATATTCTTGGACATAACTAATCCTGGCAAATGCATCATAACGGATGCTCGCATTCCAGTTCCAAGATTTGTTGGGCAAGCGGTAAGGAAACCAAGATCTCCATCGTAAGCATATTTCACAGCCGATTCAATTCCGGAATCAAGGGCATCCGCGTCCTTCCAAACCGAACTGAAATCCAAACCGGGACGAAGAACCTGGATACGAAGATGGTCTTCCTCNTTGATCATGATACAACAAGAACGATCTTCCGTGAGAATAATTCCCGAACCTTCCTCAACNTGGGAAAGTTCAGGACTTATCAAATGTTTTTCAACTAGGATCTGTCGATCCAATTCACTCAAATCATCAACCTCAATGGAAACAGAGTTATCCAAGCTTTTAATTCCTGAAACTGCACTGATACATTNTGACAACACGGCACGCTTTTGTGACACTTCGGCACGCCCAGGAAAGGGAAACTTTTGCAAATTTCTAGCAAGACGAATTCGAGTGCTTAGCGTAACAGGAATAGCTTTGGGCTGCTTTTTCTTAGAAGAATCGTCGCTGATAATTGAGTGAAACATAGACTTTTAAAGGGCCGTTTCTGCCTTTCCCTCTAAATCACGCAATTGATCTCTAAGAAGAGCGGCTTTTTCATAATCTTCAGTTTCNATAGCTTGTTTTANTTGCTCGTTCAGCTGATTAAATTTTTGCTCGAATTGAATCCTTGATTCGGAACCAGAGGGTACTTTGCCTAAGTGTTTAGTTCCTGCATGCATACCATCTAATAAAGGATCAAGAATCGGTCTGAATACATGGTAACATGCATCACAACCCANGCGGCCTCCTTTTTTAAAGTCTTGGTGAGTCGTGCCGCAACTCTCACACACCAGTGATGGGTTGGTTGAATCCACTTCCAAATCGACTTTTTCCATTAGGCCACCGATCGAAAGATTTTCAGGATTTGTCACACCTTTGGCTTGAGCACAGCTTTCGCACAAATCCATCTTATGCATTTGTCCNTTNAAAATCTGGGTNAGATGGACAGTTGCTTGATTTTCACAATGATGGCATTTCATACTTAATTTAAATAATATACTTTTAAGTTTAAAAACTCAACGCATATGGTGCGCCAAGTTGAAATTTTAAGATGTAGCCGTTCAATTTTTATCATTCAAATTCACCCCGTCTGTTAATACCCGTTTTCTAAANCTCTCAATAAGTCTTCGTGTTATGGGACCAGGAAATCCGTTTCCGACTTTTCGATGATCAACCTCAACGCAAGGGATAACCTCAGCTGCAGTTCCAGTTAGAAAACATTCATCGGCTGTCCACAGATCATACCTTGTTAGTGCTTGCTCGACGCACTTAATTGATAATTCCTCTGCCAGGTCNATAACTGCACCTCGGGTGATACCTCTCAAGGACCCCGCATCTAGCGGTGGCGTATACAAAATACCCTTTGAAATAATAAACACATTATCTCCAGTACACTCTGCGATTTCTCCTTTATCATTAAGCATAAGTGCTTCCTGATAACCCACTTTCTTAGCTTCAATCTTAGCAAGTATATTATTCAGATAATTTAGACTTTTTATAGCCGGCGGCAAAGCAGAAGAATTGATACGACGTGTAGGTACGGAGATTATCTTTAATCCATTCTCATAAAGTTCTTCGGGATAAAGTTGAATATTGTCGGCAATGATTATGACATTTCCNGGCCCACATCCATCAGGAGTTAAACCCAGGTGACCNGGNCCGCGGGTAACTACCAGACGAATNTATCCATCTGTTAANTNGTTAATCAGGCAGGTATCACATACTGCCTTCCNCATCTGNTCACGTTCCAAAGGTAAATCCAAAAGAATAGCCTTGGCTGAAAACTCAAGCCTTTCCAGGTGTTCTTCAAGCTTAAATACACAGGAATTATAGATACGGATTCCTTCAAAAACACCATCCCCGTAAAGTAGACCATGATCAAAGACGGATATCTTTGCATCCTCTTTGTCTACGAAATNNCCATTTAAGTATATCTTCATTAAAGTTTGTCAGAATATTACTTATTTTGACAAAAGCGAGTGCCAAGCAAAAAGGTTATTCACCTATTCGCAATTAGGTTCTCCACCACACTTGGATCAGCAAGCGTNGAAACATCTCCAATTTGATCGGTTTCATCAGTGGCAATNTTCCTTAAAATCCTGCGCATTATTTTCCCCGATCTTGTTTTGGGNAAGGCAGGAGCCCAATGAATAAAATCGGGCGTAGCGATTGGCCCNATCACACTTCTTACCTGTTGTTTTAATTCAGCNTTTAATTCGTCTGTATACTCGACTCCTGAATTAAGGGTAACATATGCATAAATACCCTCCCCTTTAACATCATGTGGAAATCCAACAACGGCAGACTCTGCAACAGAATCATGNGCAACCAATGCACTCTCCACCTCAGCAGTCCCCATCCGATGCCCGGACACATTTATCACATCATCAACCCGTCCGGTAATCCAATAATATCCATCCTCGTCCCGCCTGCATCCATCACCAGTGAAGTAATATCCATTGTATTGCTGAAAATAAGTACTTTCAAAACGTTCATGATCCCCAAAAATAGTTCGCATTTGCCCGGGCCACGATTCTTCAATTGCCAAAACGCCACTCACATCATTTCCCTCAATTTTTTCACCGCTTTGCGGATCGAGCAGAATGGGCTTTACTCCAAAAAACGGAAAAGTTGCGGAACCCGGCTTGAGAGGCGTAGCACCTGGAAGGGGTGAAATTAGAATTCCTCCAGTCTCGGTTTGCCACCAAGTATCAACAATCGGACATCTTTCCTTTCCAGCATTTCGATGATACCATCGCCAAGCCTCCGGGTTAATAGGTTCTCCCACACTGCCGAGTATTCGAAGGCTCTCCATTTTGTATTTGCTTGGCCAATCTTCTCCCGCTGACGCAATCGCACGGATTGCAGTGGGAGCTGTATAAAATTGATTAACTTTCCATTTCTCAATTACCTGCCAATAACGGTCCGGGTTTGGATAAGTTGGGATACTTTCAAACATCATTGTTGTGGCTCCGTTAGCCAAAGGCCCATAAACTATATAGGAATGACCTGTTATCCAACCAATATCTGCTGCACAGAAATAAATATCTTCCTCCTGATAATCAAAAATATATTTATGCGTGGTAGCTGTGTAGACCATGTATCCCGCCGTCGTGTGCAGAACGCCTTTCGGTTTTCCTGTCGATCCGGATGTGTACAGAATAAAGAGTGGGTCCTCCGCATCCATTTCCTCACATGGACACTCCGAGCTTGCATTCCTCATTTCTTCATACCACCAAAGATCACGTCCCTCCTTCATATCACATGAAATAGAAGAATCATCTTCGACACGCTGCACGACAATACAGGTTTCAACATTCTCCCCCATTCTTGAAGATGCACTTTCCATTGCTAAATCCGCATTGGGCTTCATCGGAATTGCCTTAGCTCCTCGATAGGTACCATTTGCTGTGATTACTGTTTTACAAGTCGAATCAACAATCCGATCGGCTAACGCCTCCGCTGAAAAACCACCAAATACAACCGAATGAACAGCTCCAATTCTTGCACAGGCAAGCATNGCAATAGTCGCCTCAGGAACCATAGGCATATAAATCGATACNCGGTCNCCCTTTTTTACTCCCCTCCCTTTCAGTACATTGGCAAATTTACAAACTTGTTCATGAAGATCCCGAAAACTTATTGTCTTATCCTCTCCCGGTTCATTACCTTCCCAAATCAGGGCAGTTTTATTGGGTCTTAATTCCAGATGCCTATCCACACAATTATAACAAACATTAGTTTTTGCACCGCTAAACCATTCAATTCTTACTGGTCCTTCTTTCATATTATAGTTGAAAGAACGCACTAGATTCCACTTTTCAAACCAATGAAAATTTTCCGCCACTTCTCCCCAAAAAGCATCTGGTTCATCAATACTTTTCTGATATAATTTAGTATATTCATCCATATTTCCAACATATGCTTTGCTGGAAACATTTTCGGGAGGATTGACCAAGTCGGCAGAATTTTTCTCAATCATAATAATCTTGGGTTAAACTGTATTTTTCAGTTTTAGGTGATTGCCCTTCTCTTGTCGATGAGTTTTAAAGATGGATTTATGCTGACCCAAGATTTGCATTATGAACTTCCCAACGACTTGATTGCCCAATCACCCGCAGATAAAAGGGATAAATCTCGCCTGCTCCTTTTCGAGCGGTCAACACAATCCATTTCTCACCACTATTTTAATGAATTCCCCAAACTACTTCCCTCTAATCTTTCTATTTTCCGAAATGATGTATCAGTCCTAAAAGCAAGGATTTTTGGAAAGAGACCGTCAGGTGGACAGGTTGAATGCCTCTTGCTAAGTCCCGACTCACCAGCTGAGAATACATGGCGATGTCTCTTAAAACCGGGTGGTAAAACTGCAAAGTCCGGTACATTTAGGTTGGAAAATGAATATTCTGCAACCGTTTTAAAAAGTCTGCCCTCTGGTGAATATCTTATTCGTTTTGAACTATTTAAAGATCAAGACCCAGCCTCCCTCGCCCAAAGAATTGGTTCTCTCCCCCTACCCCCATATGTTCGCAGACCCGCAAATCAAGAAGATGAAAATCGGTACCAAACAGTTTATGCAGACCGGACAAAATGTTCAGCGGTAGCCGCTCCTACTGCGGGTCTACACTTTACCCCAGAAATATTAGATGCCCTCAAAAAAAATGGGCATTCTATGTATGATCTGACCTTGTCCGTTGGACTGGGCACCTTTCGCCCGGTTGAAACCGAACGGATTGAAGATCATCCCATGCATGGGGAAAAATACTTCCTCCCACTCGAGACTAAAACTATTCTGAGAAATCCTGAAATAAAAAAGATGGCCATCGGTACAACCTGTGTCCGGGCAATTGAGCACTATCTGGGAACACAGGATACAAACCCTACTCAATCAACTGAAGCTGAAGCAGACCTTTTTATTCGACCACCTTATCATTTTCGCGGAGTCGATCATTTACTTACCAACTTTCATCTACCCGGTTCCACCTTGATGTGTCTGGTTGGTTCCTTTCTCACTCAAGATGAATCGAGTGGGATTACCCTTCTTAAAAGAATTTATCAAGAAGCCATTGAAAAGAATTATCGCTTCTTTTCCTTTGGCGATGCCATGTTGATAATCTGAAAAATTTATTGAGCAGATTTCTTAAAAAAATTTAGAAGGTAGGATCAGAAAATCCCGAACATTTTTGAGTTACTCTCCCCTCTCAAGCGATTTACTTGATTGATTATAATAAACTTTTTGGGGTAAAGCTTGGACAATGAAGTACATCCATGCACCGTCCTTATTTCTGTACATGTGAGGATATACTGATGGACTGGTCCAGATCCATTTCTGTGATGGTGACCATAACCATGCAGAGTCAGGACGGTTGGAAAAAGAATACATCCAGCCATGATGTTGATGGTGTATCCACTGGTTTCCACCATCATAATAATTACCGAACCAATTTGATTTTTTCCAACCCGGTTGTTCAAGATCGATAGAATAAGAAAGTGCGTTTTTTGCAGTATCTACCAAATCCTCCGTATCCTGTGCGTTTGATTGATTCTTCAAGAGGCGAACAAAAAGTATGGCTTTGAACCCCTCAGCAGTTGCTTCGATGGAAACCCTGGTGTTTTTGGAAACCTGTTTGGCGGTTAAAAAACCATTCTGAATACTCACATTTTGATTTTGTATTGACCAGGTTACATTTTTTGAATCGAGGTGGGTAATCGTTCCATCGTCCAAACCAATCGATGCATCAAGTTTAGTAACCTCTCCAGAGGCAAGGGCATTGGCCTCGGAACGAACATTCAGTTTGGTAAGAACAGAAAAATCAGCATATGGTCCAACCTGATTAACAATTTTCCCGTAAACATTAGAGGTTATGCCATAAAAGGGAGAACCAATAACACCCTCGTGACTAATTTGTGCGAAGGCTACCCAGGTCATCAAAAATGAAAATAAGGAAAATAATCTAAAGTTTTTCATAAAAATTTGGTATTATCGATCATTTTCCTCTCGAAATACATGGTCAAGGAAAATTTTTGGCTTTTGTAATAAGATTTTTCTCCTATTCTATGTGGTAACTCGATGCAATTCTTCAGATACGATTCTGTATTACGAAATATCACTTGGATGTTTTTTTTCTGCTTTTTACACGGGGGGCTTAATGCAATAGAGTTTGAGCTTCACCCCCTTGGTAAACTAAATCGAATTGGAGTATCCCTAGCCAAGGGACCAGTTTTTGGAACCGGTGAGATAAAGGGTTCATTTACAAGGGTAAATGGAAAAATCTTTTTTGAATCAAAACATCCTCAGCAAACAAAAGGCTCAGTTCTTTTAGATACCAAGGATCTTCGTTTTGGTTATCATAAAGTTGATGGGGATGCACAAAGAGAAAAATGGCTAAATTCAAAAAAATTCCCAAAAATCCAGTTCAATCTTGAAGGTTTAAAAGATGGAGTTTGGAAAAAAGACACTTTTTTTGCACATGCTCAAGGTACGCTGACGATAAAAGAGAAAACATCAAAAATTTCTTTTCCAGCCCAGATGAAGTACTTAGTAGCAGGAAGAAAGAAATATGACAGAAAAAAAGGAGATCTTCTAATCCTCCAAGGTTCCCTACCCTTAAGCCGGGGTTCATTTGGGATAAACCCTGGTGGAATGTTGGATATTATTCAGGATCAAGTATCCGTTAATATTCGTTTGGTTGGTTGCTCCGCCAAAAGCAGACCTCTTTTGCCATCAAGGTTATTTATTTAGTAATTAATTTATTGAGGTTGCCAGGTTAGAGCATGGCAAAGAGCAAGGCCGAGGGCGTCTGATTGATCATAAGGAAGGGGTTCTTTCATTTTCAGCATCTGTGATAAAGTCTGCGACATTTGCTCCTTGCTCGCCCGACCAAAACCAACAACCGCCTGTTTAACTCGTAAAGGAGCATATTCAAAAACAGGAATCTCTTTGATAGCAGGTGCAGATAATGCTGCCCCCCGGGCAGCTCCCATAATCTGTGCGGTTTTGAAATTCTGAACATAAATCGTGGCCTCGCATGAAACATGTCTGGGTTGCCATAAATCGACCAAGCTTGATACTGCGTTATGAATCATGCCAAGGCATGCAATTGAATCAATTTTTGGTTTGAGTGATAAAGTCTCGGAATGAAGAAGGCTATATTGATTTTCCCGACATTCAAGAACCGCTAGCCCGGTTCCCCTAAGACTTGGATCAATTCCAAGAATTCGTCCGTGATATGGAACTTTCTTGAGCAACATTTTAGGATCAATTTCAGTAGACTTTGAAGATCTACCGGCTAAATGTTCTGCCCATAACTTTCTCGAACTTTTGACCATATTTTCTTCTAAAAAAGCATACGAACACCGGCAATTACGATAAAAATCCAAACAAGGCTTTCGAATAATTTCTGGTTGATAAATTTTACAATAAAAGGGGCAATAGCCGCACCCAACACCGCGGGGATAAACATCCACCAACTCACGGACATGGAATCGATATTGATAATCCCAAGATCAACCATAAACGGGACTTTAAAAATATTAACGATAAGAAAAAGCCATGCGGAAGTTCCAATAAATGCATATTTGGGCAAACGCATCACCAAAAGATATAACTGTGCGACAGGACCTGCTGCATTAGCCAGCATAGTTGCGACACCTCCGACCAATCCAAAAAACCATCCCAGTATAATTGATCTCTTAGGAGAATTATTAGAATTTTCAACTTGGTCTTTTTGAATTTCTTTTTTTGCTTTAACAAAAAAATGGAGGGCAGTCATGGTAAGTAATATCCCACCTATAACATACTTTAGTTGCCTGACCCGGTCTGAACCTTCCTGAAAATAATCAAATACCAACCAACCGACTATGGTTCCGATCAAAAAGCAGGGAAGTAAACGCACCACGAATTTCCAGTCCGTGTGTTTCCTGTAAACAAGAGTTGCCGTAAGATCAGCAGAAATCAAAACGGGTAAAAGGAGCCCAACGGACAACGGTACCCCAACCGATCCAAGAGCATCTTCCAAAACCAAGGCATAAATCGCCACGGTCAAATTCCCAGCTCCAGGAAGCCCCCCCTTGCTCATCCCCATGATTAAGGAGCCTATGGAAAGTAAAACCCAATGATAGACTGATAACTGGTCCATTTTTTGCCTATAATTTAGTAAAACTTCCGGATTCTACCTCATAGCATTCCCATGATTCCTTTTCCCAACTCTCTGGATAAGTTGTTCCCGTTGCGAAAACCTGTGCTTCAGCGGGCAGAAGCTTTTTAAAATTTGCCTTTCTTTTTTCATCCAGTTCACCAAGCACATCATCAATAAGCAACAATGGGATTTTACCAAGAGAATTCTTTAAATATTCAAATTCTGAAAACCTAAGACCCAACACCAAGCCCTTTTGCTGCCCTTCTGAAGAAAATGTACGTGCATCTTTTTCTTGAAGTACAAATTCAAAATCATCCCGATGAGGTCCGCGCCTCGTCGTTCCGAATTGCCTGTCTTTGCTCCGTTCATCCAGAATTCGGGCAGTCAAATCTTCCTCATTTTCAGGATTGAGGTCGGGTCTGTATTTGAAGCCTGCCTCTTCCACACCATCTGAAAGCTTGTGATAATATTTGGTCAGGTAAGAAGAGAGGGTTGGAAGAGATTTCAATCTTATCTGAAAAACTTCGAAAGCACTGGATATGAGACTTTTTTCAAAAGCATTCAATTCCTTATCACCCCCGCCCTGCTTGAGAATAGCATTTCGTTCACGAAGGGAACGGTGATATAATCTAAGGGCTTCAAAATATTCTTTTGAGGAGGAGGAAAGAACTAAGTCAAGCCACTTTCTTCTTTCCGAGGGTCCGTCACGAACCAGGCGAAAGTCTCTCGATGAAAAGGCAACGGAGGGAAATCCACCAAGATAGTTTGCAAATCGTTTGATTTCCTCTCCATCTAATTCGAGTATTTTTTTCCCTTTTTGCCCAAACTGGAGTAAAATTTGATGTTCATTTTCATCATGATCATGGAATTTGTAAAAAATCCGGCTCTGTTTTTGCTCCAAGCGAACAAGTCCTTCCATTCCGGCTTTGCGAAATGAACGGAGGGAGGCAGAAAGTCCGATAGCTTCGAGCAAATTTGTTTTGCCCTGCCCGTTTGCCCCGAGAAAAAAAATCCTATTTTTTTTAAAATTTAAACTACCTGCTTCGATATTTCGATAGTTTTCAAGACTTATTGAAAGAAGGCGCACTGTTTAGCTAAATCGATATCACCGATGATTGAGATGACTCCGCGTTTAACATGTCAAAAGCTTCACCAAAAGCTGATGCCAAAGAAAGCCAATCCTCAAGCTTTGTCGAAAAATAAGAACTTACTCGAATTAAGCGCCTCGACTCTTGTCTACTCAAACCAAAAGCCTTGGATATAGAGACATTTTCGAGCTTTCCAATTGAACAAGCAGAACCTGTTGAAACTGCAAATCCCAACTTATCAAGTTTACTCACCCAGCTTAAATTATCATATTTTGGTGTAATTAACATTGAAGTATTCCACAATCTTGGCACTTGTGAACCCAATATTCTTATGTCAGGTAATTCAGCACATACTTTCTGTTCAAATTGATCACGAAATTCGGCAAGCAGTTCGACTGAAACTAGTCTCTCATGAATTTCGCTATAGGCAGAGACCATTGCTTTTATTGCCGGAAAATTCTCTGTTCCTGCACGCAACGATCCTTCCTGCAATCCTCCCGTTTGAAATTGAATAGGAATTTTACTAACAAAAAAACCCATTCCCTTAGGCCCTGAAAATTTATGAGCACTGGCACAAAAAGAAGAACATTGATTCAATTCTACGGGAGTCCGTTTCCCTATAAACTGGGTTGAATCACAATGAAAAAAAACACCGCGTTTTTTACAAATCTCTGATACTTCCAACCAAGGTTGTAAAATACCTGTCTCATTATTTGCAGCCATCAGCGAAACCAGTACAATTTTTTGCCGATCTAGAATTTGTTCAATTTTAGAAAGGTCAATTTCACCATTTTGAGAAATAGGCATATATAATACCCGATTATTAAAGTAATATCTTGCTGCATCTTTAATGCTCGGATGTTCAAAAGGAGAAATTAAACAATGAGAGGCTGAACAATTATTTTTGGAAAAATGAGAGAAAATAGCGTTATTTGATTCAGTGGCACCGGAATTGAAAATAATACTTTCTTTCTTACACCCAATTAACAGAGCCAGTCTTTCTCTCTCCAATTCAAATTTGGCTTTAACCCTGGAGGCCTCTCTGTACAGGGCAGATGGGTTTTGCCAATCCTCTTTAAGAGAACATGCATAGGTCCGCAAGGCGGTTTCAGAAATAGGAGTTGTGGCGTTGTGATCAAAAAAGAGCATCTGTTCAAAGCCCCTTTAAGGTTTTGGGGGAATGATCAAGACCTGTCCGAGTTTCAAACTATTCTTGCTTGGCAAAGATGAGCGATTCGCCTGAAAAATAAAATCAATGTATGAGGAATCACCATAAAATTTTCGACTGATAGCATATAAACTATCACCCTTCTGAACAACATGCTTCTGTGCCTGCACAGGCTTTCTTACCTCCGACTGACCCAAAGTTTCAGCTGAAGGAGCTGTGGTCTTGGTAGTTGCAGTAATTGTCTGAACTGAACTAACGGGAAGCCCCAAACGAGCTTTAAGGTCAGCAATTTCAATTTTTTGCCTTTCGTTTTCCTCCTTCAAAGTAAGAGAATTTAAGTAATTTGAATACGGCTCTCCAGGAAGTTCACGAATAATCTCCTTTTCTGCCGTCATGATTAATTGCTTAACCATCTCAGATTCCTGTGACTCGCTATTCAAAAATAAAAATCTACGAAAATGATAAATGGCAGAAAATGGATCTTTTCTTGATTTTAAGGTTAAAAATAACCGGCCTACCTCCAAATGTGATTTTGGGGAATTCATCACCCTTCTTGTCACAGATAAAAATTGATCTAATGCTTCACTTTCTTTTCCCGTCTTCAAAAATGATCGACCGCGTTCATAAGCAGGATCATTCTCTTCGGACAAGACAGGGTTCTGATTCCCACAACTTATGAAGAACACGCTAATTAATGAGATATAATAGAATGAAAAAAATAAATTCATTTTAATTCCCAATGTAAGTGGATGTTAATTTTCTGAGATGAGACGATGCTCTGTGCTCCCATAAAAAAAGTCCCTGCCAAGTTCCCAATTGCAGACGACCTTCAGCAAATGGAATATTTTCACTGGATCGTGTAAGAGCCATTTTAATATGGGAAGGCATGTCATCCGGCCCCTCGTAAGTGTGTGTAAAATTAGGATAGGTTTCAGGTACTAAGTCGTCCAAAAATCTTTCTAAATCAACTCTTGCAGATGGATCAGCATTTTCCATTAAAATCAAACTACAACTGGTATGCTTTAAAAAAATTGTAGCCAAACCATCTGCAAAATTTGCCTCCCTGAGCCCTTCTTCAACTAGTTGAGTAATCTCTGTGGTACCTTTTCCTGAAGTTTTTATTTCCCAATCTTTTTTATAAACAGAAATCATATTAATTGATGAGTTAACAAAGTAAAAAACAGATTAGAGTTTGGCAAGGGTTGAGAATACAAAAATTATTAACCTTACTATTGAAATCAAAAGCTTTCAATAACAAGCTAACATCTTAATTCGGTTTCATTATTTAACCAATTTCTAAGAGATTGAATTAGTTCCGGCAAAATCTCCTCAGATATTTCTAGATCTTCAAGTTTCGTCCTTAAGATATGTTTGGTTACCCTCCTCCTTTTATCACTAAGAGAAATAAGCCAACTTTCTTTTACTGCTAAGCCTTCCAAACGCCCAAACTGAAATAATGTTTTTAAAAATATACAATTTGGCTGATGACCAAGTTCTAGGAATTTTAATGAAATTTGTAAAAGTTTAAAAAAAGGATCAACAAACTGGAGATCTGCTCCGTTATCCAAAAACAAACGAGCAATAGATGAAGCAGTCTTGAACTTTTTATGACTGGTTGCCAATTCAGACCTTTTGTTCAAAACCTTAAAATCTTTTACAAATGGCAGCCCAATTCCATCTTTCGGTAAATTTAATACTAATTCAACATCATCAAAAAAATCGGGTGGTGAATTGAAGCGAACGTTTTTTCTTGTTCTTAATAATACCTTGGAAAGTCCATTTTTTTTTGAAAAAATTGATAAGATAATATGGGATTCACCTGTTTCTACACTGTTAAGAACAATTCCCTCTAAGGTGGAGTTAGGAGAAGGCATTTATTCTATTCTTTTGTCTGGGATTTTCTTTTGTTTTGATTTGCCGGTTGGCGGGCTGCTCTTTTTGCTTGAGGTTTCCTTCGTGGTTTTGGATCCGATTTCGACCGTCTTTTCTTAAGTTGTTTTGCCTGATATGGCGGAATAACAGCTCCACCCGATATAAGCATTTTCATGCCCTCTCCCACAGACATTTTTAAATGAAAAATGTCTTCCGGAGGTAGCATTAGTAAAAATCCACTTGTTGGATTTGGAGTAGTTGGAACAAAAACATTTGTTAATGATTTTCCAATCACCTCTACGGTTTCACCAGATGCGTCATTGGTCAAAAAGCCTATCACAAAACAATTTGGTCTAGGATATTCCACCAAAACAACTTCCTTAAAAACAGCACGGTTTTCTTTGCCAAATGTTTCAACAATTTGTTTTACAGAGCGATAAACCGTATTGATGAATGGCACTTTACTTAAAAATTTTTCAGTGGAAGAAATAAAAAACTTTCCAAGCACATAATTGGAAAGGAATCCCAGTACAGTAAGAAGCAAAACTCCTACAATCAGACCAAGTAACCCCAACAATGTTTCCAAGCCAAAGAAAAAACTCTCCTCTCCTAAGCCTAACCCAGTAGCGAGTTGTGTGACCGGATCTTTAAAGAGATTTAAAAGAAAATCTAATACAAAAATAGTAGTCCCAAGGGGAAGAAATATTAATAACCCTGTCAGAAAAGAATTTCTGAATTTTCTTGATATGGATGATAAACCAAAACTCACCTCTTCTCGCTAACCTTCCTGAAGATTTTGAGCGAGAACAAAATCAGGCCACAATTCATCTTTTTCAATTATGCACATCACATTTTTTTCTTCTCTTCTCATCAAGGTTCTATCAATCTCGGATTTATCATCAAAGCCAACAAGGTGAAGCCATCCATGAATTAAATAAAGACACAACTCCATATCAAAACTCAAATTTTGATTTTTACTTTCCTCAATAGCTTTATCAACGGAGACACATATTTCTCCGACCATCTCACTTTCAGAATCGCCCTGAAATGTTATGACATCCGTGGGTCGGTAGTCTTTTAAGAATCTACCATGTAATTTACAATGCTCTTCTTCGTCTAGAAAAACAACTGACAAAACACCTTTGAATTTGTGCTCATGTAAACGAAAGATTCGCTGGAAAAAATTATTTGCTTTTTGTTCGTCAAAAAAAAGAACGGGATACAAATTAGAATATTCTACAGAAATCAAAGCCAAATTATTTTAGGTTTTAATATTAGTTATGAAAAATTATAGCTTAGTAACTCCTTCTACTTTCTCTTCTTCAGGATATTCAATTCGAGAATGTAACATATTAAGTGTCGTCTTTAGAAAGCTCTTTTTTATCCTTGAAACCTCTTCCAAGGTCAATGGGCATTCATCTAACTGTTGATCTTCTAATCGATCCTGAAAAATTTTCTCCAACAATTCTTCAACACTATGTTGAGAAATTTTTGGCAGACTCCTTGCCGCTGCTTCAACAGAATCTGCAAAAAAGATTATAGCACTTTCCTTAAAGCGAGGTTTGGGACCATCATATCGATAGGTTGACTCGTCTGGTTCATCACTTTCACTTTCACCATACAAAAAGTTTTCTTGTTTATTTTTCTGCTTTGCTTGATGGTAAAAATATTTAACCAATGTAGTTCCATGATGTTGCCTTATTACATCCCTTATAATTTTTGGCAATCGATGGTCACGAGCCATTTCTATACCTTCCTTAATATGACTTTTTATAATTAACGCACTCATGGCTGGGTTTTGTCTACTATGAGGATTCCCCACCTCTGCTTGATTTTCTGTAAAATAATGAGGCTGAGCCATTTTTCCGATGTCATGAAAAAGGGAGCAGGCACGACACAAAATAGGATTTGCTCCCACCGCAACTGCTGCATTTTCGGACAAATTTGCAACCATTAAGCTATGATGGTAGGTCCCAGGAGCTTCCACTTGCATCTTGCGCAGAAGAGGATGATTAAAATCAGTCAGTTCAAACAATGTTGCATCCGTGGCAACTTTAAACCCTTGTTCAATTAAAGGCATGGCTGTCAAAACAAGCCCACCTGTAAAAACTCCAATAAACATAGATGCCAAAGCATGATTAAGAGAAGAAACTCCAGCACCACCAGAAGCCAATCCTGTTCCAATTGCTAAAACTGCACCAGTTATACCTGCCATAGCACCCGCTTTTAATACGCTGGCCCTAAGACGAATTTCTTTACAGAAAAAAGCACCCACCAAAGCAGACCCCAAAGAGATCGCAAGAGCCTCAATTCCAGCATTTTGCATCGCTGCATGAAATACGCTTGTCATCAAGGCAGAAAGGGCTGCCATTTTGGGCCCAACTGTAATCATTACAATCATTGGAGAAAATGCCACTGGTATCAGATAAGGAATTAATCCAACCAAAATAGAATTACCCCCGAATAAATCGGTCGATCCAAGTTCTAAAATAAGACGAGAGAGGACAAGATTAGTTATAATAGCGACAGCGACTATAGTAGAACGAATCGTATCGTTCCAAAAATTGGGAAGAACCAAGCTGATATAAAATACTGCTATAAGAAAAGTTCCAAATGTTATAAAAATTCTTTTAGGTAGAAGATCACGGTCATCTGCAGTAAGCTCAAGAAACTCGCCAAATTTTTCTAAATCAAGCTCAGATAGTTCGCTTCCCTTCTTTAAGATAATATCACCCTCTTGAATAGTAATTAGAGGTTCATCCATTTCTGAGATGGCACGGTTCTGAGCAGCAGTTGTTGCTTCTCTGTCAATTTTTCTTAAAAAAAGACCTTTTTTGACGAAACTTGATAGAATATCAGCAAGATTATTTCTGTATTGCTGAGCAGAGAATGAAGCATTTTCGTCTTCACTCTCTATGATATCCTCTAAGAGAAGTCCTGACTCCGGAAAAGGACCATCACTGCTCAAATGTTCTCTCAAATTAGTCAAATAATTAGAAAATTCTGGAAATCCTACCTGTAATTCTTCAGGGCTCACATTAAAACGCTGCCCATTATCAATTCCTTCAATAACAATCAGTCGATTCGCTAAATTTAGCATCGAATTATTGATCATTGAAGTAGCATTAGATTCAGAAAGAAATTTTTGATCAATCGATGGAAATTTTACCACACCTGTTAAGTGTAACTTCCCTAATAGTTCTTTTACCAAATCAAAAAACAGGTCAGTAGTTGAAAAATTTTTCCAGAAAAACAACACATTGAGTTCCTCATCAGCTAACTCTAATCCAAAATTAGCTTCCAATTCAGAAAACAATGACTCACTAGCAACAATTCTGGATTCTTCTTCCATCGAACCGAGTAAGACTAAAGACTCTTCCAGTCTAATCATCGCTTTCCGAAAACTCTCCTCACCTGAAATATCTCTCGAAAATTCTCTTGGCGTGCTACTTCTTATCCATTCCTCCGCTTCTTTTTTTCTAATTTCGCTCCTGTAAGAAAAAGAACGATCAGAATAAACATTTTCAGGGGCGACCTCACCAAGAGATCTTAATCCAGGTGGATCTTGTCCAACGAAACAAATCGATACAACAGCAGATGCAAAAATTAAGGTAAAAAAACTTTGTTTTCCCAAATTTTCCCAAAAAGCTCTNAAACCTGAAAACTTTTTCTTTTTAAAATTTTCTTCATCTAAATTTTTCCGTCGTCTAGCAAGTTCACGACCGCTCTTTTTTTTATTTTGCTTGCCTTCTTCCATTACGAATTGCCCGATCAAACTATTCTTCCTGATAAGCAGATATAATTTTGCTAACCAAAGGATGTCTTACCACATCTTTATGATCAAAATAATGAAACTTAACTTCTTGCACCTTTTTGAGAGTTTTCCTGGCTTCAGTTAAGCCTGATTGATGGTTCGGTGGTAAGTCAATCTGTGTTACATCACCCGTAACCACCATCTTACTTCCCTCTCCTAGTCGAGTCAAAAACATCATCATTTGGGACCTGGTAGCATTTTGTGCTTCGTCTAAGAGAGCAAAGCAATTACTCAAGGTTCGTCCTCTCATGTAAGCCAATGGAGCAATTTCAACTACTCCTGAATCAACTAACTTCCTCGCTTCCACAGGTCCAAGAACTTCATCCATCGCATCATAAAGTGGTCTNAGATAAGGGAGCAATTTTTCTTCTAAATCACCAGGTAAAAAACCAAGTGCTTCTCCCGCCTCGACAGCAGGGCGGGCAAGGATGATTTTTTTTACATGACCTTTTAGTAATGAATCCAATGCCATGATCATAGCCANATAAGTTTTTCCCGTACCTGCTGGTCCAATTCCGAAAACTAGATCATGTTTAATTATCAAATCGAGGAATAATCTTTGGTTAAGATTACGTGGCACGATANTTTTTTTTCTAATTTTAAGAACTAACGGATNTAAAAATAACTTCTTGAATTCGCCAGACTCTCCATCTGCAATACTCTTAACAAATCGCAAAAAATCTGCACCTTTTATTACGAAGCCATTTTCTTTTCCGATCTGCAACAAAGTGAAACATTCCTTGCAATTTTCTAAATTNTTTTTGTTACCATTTATCTGAAGACTTCCTCCACGTGCAATAATAGTAACATCAAGGTATTCTTCGATTATTTTTAGATTTGCCGGCTTTTCCTGGTACAAACTGTGGAAATCTCTTTCAGATTCAAAATCTATTACGACNTTGGGCATAGCAAAATAAATTTTTGAAATTCTTTAAGTTCTAGAATTTAAAAATTAGGAAATCCCAAACACTATCTGAAGGTTCAGAAGTGAAATTATGGAATGAAATGCTAAATAAAATGTCATTAANATATTACACCTGATTAAAAGCCTCGTCGCAAGTCTTGAATAGAAAATACTAAGATGATTGAAGTTGCAAATTCCCTTAAGACTCTCTTGTGAAATTACCTAACTAAAATGAAAGTTCTCTTTGTAAGTCCAGAAGTTNTGCCAATTGCAAGGGCAGGAGGTTTAGGTGATGTGGTAGGTGCTCTACCAATTGCTCTGCAAAGTCTGGGGATAGATGTAAGAATACTATGCCCTAATTATAAAAACTCGAAAATATGCCCTGCAAAAAAAATGGGAAATAACTTTAAAATTAAGTTGGGAAATAAGACACATTTATTCAAGTTTCTTAAGACAAGTTTGGGGCAGAGTAAAATCCCAGTTTATTTGTTAGATAACGATTATTTTTATAAACGAGATGGTATTTATTCTGATAAAAATGGTGATTATAATGATAACTCAAATAGAAGTTTTGCGTTATGCAAAGCAGCATTAGAATTAAAGAATCAAGTTCGATGGAGCCCTCAAATTTACCACTCGCATGACTGGATGGCAGCATCTGTCTCTGCGTATTTAAATTCTGAAAAAGAAAAAAATAATGACTATATTAACTGTCGATCAATATTGACGATTCACAATCTCGAGCATCAAGGAGTTTTCGATTATAATTTTTATACTTTTTCTGGACTTCCTGATAATTTTTTCGGTATCGATGGTTTTAATCATCATAATCGATTAAATCTACTGAAAGGTGGTATTCAACACTCTGATAAAATCACTACAGTAAGCCCGTCATATTCAAAAGAAATTAGAACTGAAGAATTCAGTTTTGGTCTTGAAGAATCCTTAAAATACAGAGCTGCTGATATAATTGGGATATTAAACGGCATTGATGAAAATTCATGGAATCCTGCAAAAGACCCAAATTTGCACCACAAAATTTCTATTTATTTACCTTCAGAGGGGAAGAGAAGAAATAAAGAAAAATTACTCAGAAAAATGAAACTACCAATTTCGAATGATGCCCCACTCTTTGGAGTAGTTTCTCGCTTATATCATCAGAAAGGTTTGGATCTGTTATCTGAAATAATACCAAATTTAGTAAATTCGTATCAATGTAAGTTTATTATTTTAGGAAGTGGCGATTCCCATCTGGAAAAAAAATTTACATCGCTCTCGCAGAGATTTCCCGAACATGTCAGTACAGTAATCGGTTTCGACGATGGGTTTGCAAGAAGAATTTTTGCAGGAACCGACTTTTTTATTATGCCAAGCCGCTTTGAACCCTGCGGTCTTGCTCAGCAATACGCAATGAAGTATGGATCTATTCCGATTGCAAGAAATACAGGAGGCTTAAAGGATACTGTAAAGTGTTTTACTGAAAACGAAAAATCTGCAAATGGATTTCTTTTTGAAAAACCAGACATAAGGGAACTCCGCGAAGTTATTCACAAAGCCATTCTTTTATACAAAGACGAAATTAAATTCAAAAATGTTAGAAAAAATGCACTCTTTTCAAATTTTTCATGGGAAAATTCAGCTAAAAAATATGCTCAAGTTTACCATTGGGCTTTGAATTCCTAACAATCTTCGCACTATTTGTGGATAACTTTCTTGAAAAATCTAACCTTTCAACTTGCGGAAACAATTAGGCAAAAATTAGACTATACTTTACTTTTACCTTTTTTTACCGAATGATTTCCAAGGGACCTGCAAGAACTTTTACTCGAGAGGCGGTTGAAGTATGGCTTTTTAGATTGACCGAATCGGATTGGGAAAAATTCATTGATAAAGACAATCTTCATCGAGGAAGATCATTTTATAGAGACGGTGCTATNAGTACAATAGATGTCCAATCTGGTCAAATCATTGTTACACAAAAGATCAACAGAGTAGAGACTTATTCTGTCATTGAATGGGAAAACAAAAAACCAGAAATAAGAACATCTTCACAAGACGAAAACTTTGGAATCTCCTTGGGTACTGCCGGGCTTTATGAAATCGAGGAATTAGTTGCAGAGGTTCATGATGAAGATCCTTTACTTGAACATGTTTCAAATATTGAACCTGAAAAACATTTTGAAGACACTGAGGGATCTGATTCTAAAGCAAATGTAAACGAAAATCAGCCTAAAGGAAATGAAATAGCCCCTGTTTCTTTATCCATTGAGATATGTTCAAAAAATGGTCTAACTGCTACTCCTTTCTGGATTAAATCCAAGTCAAAAAGAACAAAAGTTTATTCAAAAGAAAATCATTTCGATTCTTCGAACACTGACAGACCGACTTTGATGAGCTTTATTGCTGAATCAGGAAAAGTNGGATTTTCTTTCGAAAAGAAAAAAGGATTGTTTCGCTTAAAAGAGTGGAAAAAAATTGCTCAATTTACTGACAAAATCCTTCCTTCGTGGGAATCAATTTACAAAATAGAATTAATCGGAGAAGCAAAATTACTTCGTCACGGGAAAAGAAAGCTTTCTTGGGAGATTGAAGCAAGAAGTAGAAATAATGATGAAATGTCGCTTCGAGAAGCTTTTAAGTTAGGATCATTAAGACTAGGAATTGAACAAAGTAAAAAACTACTTAAAACTAATGACGGCAGTGCNTTTATAANCGGTCACGGATTTGTTCAGATTGAAAATAATCAACTGGAAGACTTCAAATGGTGGCAAAAAAACCGAGGTGATGCAAAAAGAACCAATTGGCCACGTTATATGCTCTTTTCGCTCTTTGCACGCAAGTANTTAAAAGCTCGACCAGATGGAAACCTTTCAAAATGGCGAGAATCNATCAAACAAGCTTCCAAAAAACAAAATTCCAAAAGATTTACCTACTTAAGACCCTATCAAAAAGATGGAGTTTCACATCTTAACACACTCCATAAACTTGGATGCCACGGGCTACTTGCAGATGAAATGGGGCTTGGTAAAACAATTCAGACTCTTGCTATCATTGAGGAGGGAAAAACTTGTCAGTATCCTGACATTGTCATCTGCCCAGCTTCAGTTGTACCTGTTTGGATTAAAGAAACAAAAGAACGATTTCCCAAAATCAAAACTAAAATTCTCAACAAAGAATCTAATTTCTTAGAAGAACAAAATCTTTTTTTATGGATTGCAAGTTATACACAATTACGACGCCATAGACATTTACTCGGGAAAATAAAATTTAGATACGCAATTCTTGACGAAGCACAGCTAATTAAAAATCCAAAAGCCAAAGTTACCCAAGCTTGTCTTTCTATCGATGCCCAAAACAGACTCGCTCTATCAGGTACCCCAATTGAGAATTCGGCTTTAGATTTATGGACTATTTTTCGCTTCCTAATGCCCGGTTTGTTGGGAGGAAGAAAAGAAATGGAAAATGAATTATCTCTTAAACCTGACGAAACTGCTCAGCTTATAAGAAAACAAATTACTCCTTTTGTTCTAAGAAGATTAAAGAAAGAAGTCGCAACTGAACTCCCGCCTAAAATTGAAAATGAGATTTCCTGTGTACTTAATGAAAATCAAAGAAACGAGTACAAACAAATTGCCGAAGGAGCTATAAAGTCTCATGGAAATAATTTGCAACTCGCAATGAAAGAAAGACCCACTCATGTCTTTTCCTTGCTCACTCGTCTAAGACAAGTTTGTTGTGATCCTGCACTTCTTCCATGGAATGAAAATAAAGAATCTACTGGTGCAAAAACTGAATTGTTATTAGACAAACTATCAGATCTATCTTCAAGTGGTTCGAAAGTTATAGTTTTCAGTCAATTCACTTCGTTCCTAAAAATCCTAAAAGTTCAGATATTAGAAAGAATGCCAAAACTGAAACTTTTTGAACTCACTGGAGAAACAAAAGATCGCAAATTACCTGTTCAAGGATTTGAAAACCATAGGGAATCCGCAGTTATTCTAGCCTCATTAAAAGCAGCCGGTTTAGGAGTCACCTTAAAGTCTGCAGATTATGTTTTTTTAATGGATCCATGGTGGAATCCAGCTATCGAAGAGCAGGCTATTGACCGGGCACACAGAATAGGTCGCAATAGACCGACATTTATATATCGATTGATAACTAAGGGTACCGTTGAAGAAAGAGTTCAAAATTTACAAAATTCAAAAAAAGAAATCTTTCAAAAAATCATTGGGGACATTGATCGGCCAAGCGGTTTAACAGATCATTTTTCCACTTTAAGAGAACTAGTTGACCTAACAGAAGAATAAAAAATTTAATTGAGTAATTCGCCTCAATTATCCTCGGGTTTTGTTTCACTTTCGTTAGCAATGCCTTTCCTGAATCTTCTGTACCATCTATATCCAGGCAGCATAAATAAACCTGTTACCATAATGTAGGTCGAGGGTTCTGGTGCAGCTGAGAATTGTAGATAAAAATCACCACTGTCGTAATAAACACTCCAGTCTTGCCCCCAGTTGTTAACATTTCCAGGGTTACTTATATTCCACGCTAAGTCATCAAAACGGAATTCAAAATAATCATTGATATTACCTGAATTCCAAGCCCCCCAAGTTATACCGCTTCCATTTCCGGCACCATCCGTAAGAAATTTAAATCCATTTGTCGTTTGGCGTGATTTCCCCCAAATACTTGTAAGATTATCGGGTGCACCTTCTGTTCCGTCGGAAGATTTGATTCCCAATATATTGACGGTAAAACGGTCACTACTCGAACCAAAAGTGAGGTTTGAAAAGTTCATTACATCATAATCTGTACCCGCTGTCGTACCATCAAAGTCTTTCATTTCCCAATCGTAAACTCCCCCACCTAATAAATTAAGAGTTGTAGCCGTGAATGATCCGATGGCATCGTTTGCAGTTCCATTTCCGAATCCAACTTGCTTTTGTGAAGGAGACAAAGAAGATGATATTCCTTGGCCAGGAGATAAATAATCAATTTCATTAGCATCCCCGCCAATAGTAATTGTTCCAACCGCTCCGTCTCCACCAATCAAACTCTTTCCCGTCCCACCTTGTATAGATGTATTGGCCAAAGTTATACCAGAGCTAACTTCTAACTTACCTTTATTGATAACAACTGCATTTCCGCTTCCTCCCAATGCATCTGCATGTCCAGCAATAACAGTTCCATCATTAATATCCATACCTCCACTAAATGTATTATCCCCATCTAATTTTAATCGTCCGACACCAGTTTTAGTTAATTTCTCAGCTCCACTTATAACCCCCGTATCAAAAACCTGCTCTTTAGCGTAATCTGCTGCCGTCGTTCCCGTGGCAACCTTGATAATATTTTCTGAACCGGAACCTGTTAAAACGACATTACCTGAATAAGTCGCTCCTGCTTGTGTTTGAGCAAAACCAAGCTCAATGGTACCGGATCCAGTATTATCAAGGGATAAGGTAGTGCCTGATGCTCCCTTAAGATATTCAATAACTTGAGTTTCACTAGCACCCGGATTAAGGGTCAGTCCACCGGCAGTTAGATTAATATATCCCTTATCTCCACTACCAGAAGCTAAATTGATATTACCAGATAAAATCTGATCACCGGAACCGGTTTTAATAATGGATAAATCAGAACTGGCAGAAGATGACTCGTAAATATCACCAGAAAATTCATAAGCATCGCTACTAGTATTTCCTGCAGCAGAATGTATGGTCAAAATTGATCCATCATCACCACCAGTAATCTTACTTGATGTGTTGGTGCCCCTAAAACCACTGACAATAGTTGAACCTGTAGCTCCTGCATCCAAATCTAATGTGACTGCTCCCGACGAGTCATCAAAGTAGGTTACCGTAGCTACATAGTCATCATTTTCAATTCTCGTATTCCCAGTTCCAATTTTTGCAATGTTTGCAGTGTAAGCATCGGTGTTATCAAATTCGAATACTACAGAGTTATTCAAAGACATATTTCCAGAACCATCATTTTCATGGATTGCCATTGTTACTGTTTGGTCATCAGAAGAAGGCCAAACCCAAGCTGCATCCATTATAGTATTGTACCTAGTTGTGCCAGTTGAAGACTTTGTAGTTCCTCCTGCTGTAAATGTTGATGTATCAGTATCGTAAAAGCGAATTCCCAGCATTGCATTACTAGCTGCGGTTAAGAGTGCCCAACTGTCTGACAAATCATTGTTACCACCTGAAGTTTGATCATCAATTTTGTAATTTGTACTTNTACCGGANNAGTTGACATAAGCAGTATCATCATCTTTACCTCCAACATTATTGTAAATCNTTACATTAAANCCGAATTCACCATCGGGTATTGTATATTCAGTGGTTGNANNAGAAGGNANAACTTGTGTAANTNNGGANGCATCATGCCCTATTGTTGNCTTGCTCGTTAAAGGAGTCCACACTCCCTTGAAGGCGGTAGTTGAAGCGGAATCATCACCTCCCCCGATTGCTCCATCAGCACCAAGGTCTTTAAAAAAACCCAACTCGATTAAATCACCATTGTAAGTGGTATCAGGAGTCGCGTCTCCAAAAAGAGAAGTCGGGGTCGAGCCAGCAGCATTTAAAGCCTTGAGCAGCTTAGTACTGGCATCTGGGTCTGTGGCGTTAAAATTTGTAAAATCAAGCCAAGTACTAAAATTTATCGTCTGCTGAGCAGGATGTAAGTTAACATGTGCCACAAACAATGTGACAGAAAATAGCAACCATCTAGGGCAAGGGCTGTATTTATAAGCGGGCATTACTTATCCTTAATCTCTTACAAAATTATACCTCGGGTCAAATAAAAAATTAGTAAAAAGTGTTCAAAAGGTAATAAGTTTTATTAATGATATTACATTAGTAAAAATCATGTACGAATCTACATAGATTTATTATCGGATTATACTTGCAAATTACTATAATCTAGAGGTAAATTTTCATTGATGAGATTAAGCCCGATCTCAATTAAAACAGATGAAAAACCCTTATATTAATGTCCATTGTTTGAACTTAATAATTTGTGGTGACTTGTGCTGATGATTTTTATTCGAAATATTCAAATTGTCTCAACTTTAATTCTGTTTTTTGCTATAATTTGTGATCAGAGATATTTGTTAGGCAACGAACAGCAAGTTGTCATTCACTGGACGACAGAAACCGACCTCAACAGTTCTATTCTCCTTAAGGACAGAGATGGAAATCATATAGATTCTGGAACTTCAAGCAATGGTGATGGTTGTTTAGCAACCCTTGGCTATTTTTCTTTGGGAACATCTTCGAATCCGTTTGATGGAGATTGGATCCCCCTTACTTTTGGCACTCGTGTTGGAGATTCTAGCAGTGGTTATGGATTTGCTAATGGAACCTTTGGCTTCACAACCGTTTTTACCAAGAATTCCAATGCCGTAAGCGTTTACCCTAACGAACCAGCATCTTACAGTGTAAATTCCCAAGTTATTATCGTGGATAATACTCCACCGTTGAATCATCCAATGTGCATAAGATTTTACGACAGAACAATCACTGGTCCTTCAGCAAGGCACAACACTGTACATGGACCAGATTGGAAATGGCCAGGTTTTCAACCTGGAGTACCAGTAAACCTGTATTTCAAAATAAGCAATGCATCCCCCCCGAGTGGTTCAACTTGGAAGTATGGGAGCATTTTTGAAGATGGATCTAATCCGTTCCGTTGCTCCTTACAAATCCCTGCTATCTTAAATGTTACATCCTCATATGGAGGTACGGTTGATGGTAATCTTTCAGGTCCTTATCCATACGACTCTGAAGTCAACATTTCTGCACAACCTCTAACTCAACATTGGGAATTCGTTCATTGGACTGGTGGTGGAATCTCCGATCCTTCCTCTATCAATACAAAAGTTCTCATGTCTCAGGACAGAAATATTACGGCTCATTTCCAAGTAAGGAATTACAATATTACTCTCTCAAAATTGGGAAAAGGTACCGTATCGATGACTGGAAACGGAGTTGCTCCCTACAACAGCGATGTTAATATTACTGCAATTGCCGATTATGGTTATTCATTCAGTCATTGGCTAAATTACGATTCCAATAACAACCCAACCTCCGGGTTGGATAATAATTTATCTTCTAACGCAACACTCACTGTTCAAGGTGGACATTCCTTATATGCCGTCTTCGATCCATTACCTTTCAACATAGCTTTAAACTCAAACAACGGTGGAAATGCAACTCTTGTGGAGGGTGCTGGCCCATACTACTATGATAGCAATTATACCTTGTTTGCCACACCACAATATGGTTACAATTTTAACTCCTGGACGAGTTCTTCAGGATCGTTAAGTCTTCTTTCATCCACCAATTCATCACCCTCAATTTTTACCTTGAACGGAGATGTTTCTTACACTGCTAACTTCTCTGAAAATCAGTACACTTTAACAGTTGATTTTGATTCTGGCGGAGCTTCTGTAACCCCATCTTCTCCTTCAGTTCACAATCACTCATCTCAAGTTCCTATCTCTGCAACTCCGCTTGATGGATATGAATTTGACAAATGGGAAGATGAGAATGGCTCACTCTTAAATTTCACTGAATCCAATACAACTGTTATCATGTCAAGAAATGCAGCAAATGTATACGTGAAAGCTTTATTTAAGCCCAAACAATATAACGTCACAATTAACTCAGGAAACGGGGGGCAAGCTTCTATTGATCCAACGCTTGGTCCCTGGGAACATTTTCAGGTTTACCCAGTTACGGCTACTCCAAATCTAGGATACCATTTCACAAATTGGACTGGGGATGCCAATTCCATAAACACACTTACCTCACCAATTTCAGATGCAAACAACAGCATAGCGATTGTAAATGATGTAAATTTAACCGCTAACTTCAGCCTTTCAAATTACAATATTTCTGTAAGTGTTGCCACCGGCGATGGCAATGTTACGGGAGGCGGCACTTTTACCATAAACGACTCTCCTCAGTTAAATGCTATAGCTTCAACAGGATGGCATTTTAGTCATTGGAGCGGAGATGTATTTGCACTTAATTCCAATTCTTCACTTAGCACTTCAGTTAATCTCTCATATTATCCCCAGAATATTTCTGTTCAGGCACACTTTGCAAGGAACAGCTATTCTATTAATGTTGTAACTGATGGAAATGGTTCTGTTAACGGGCTTAACAATTTAACTTTAAATCCAGTTTTTGAAGATGTTATCGAACTGAATGCAACTGCCTCGAGTGGTTGGGAATTTAATCAGTGGTATGGATACCCTCTTAATAATCCTCAATCCGAATCAATTTCTTTTAGTGCCAGTTCAAATCTTGACTTAAATGCTTCTTTTCAAAGGAAAAATTACAGTCTGATTATCGCAAATTCCTTATTCGGAGAATCAAATGGTAGCGGTTTATATCCTTACGAGTCAAATATTACCATAACAACGGTACCAAATACTGGTTATAATTTTTCTGGATGGAGTGGTGATACTCAATATCTTGCAGACCCTAATTCATCGACTACCACCGCCTTGATTCCTGATCAAAATATTTCAATTTCTCCAGTCTTTACTCCGAAAACTTATTTTGTATCCCTTTCATCGGATGCAAACGGAACGGTTTCAGGAGGTGGTTCCTATTCCTACGGAACAACTGTCACCCTATCAGCAAGTGGGGCTGGTCCCGATCCGATTCTTGCCCCAGCCGGATATACACTTTCCAACTGGGATATCTCAGATCCGAATGGTCAGCAATCTCAAAGTTCTTCTAATCCACTTACTTTTACTATTGATGGAAATTACTCTGTATTTGGAAACTTTGAACCTATTGAAGTTCAGTTACATGACCTCAATATAACCATGTCTGAAAACTTAGGAGGCCAAATTTTCAACGATACGAGTCTTAGGGAATGGAATTCTAGTTCAGCGATTCTCAAATCAGTCATTTCGGTTACTCCTAATCCAGGGTACTCCTTCATCGGTTGGGAAAATCTAGATAACAAAATAATTTCTCCGCATTTCAAAAGTCGGACAATTTCTTTCACCACAGATTCAAATGCTTCTTTAAATGCTAAATTCGTAAAAAATATACCAGAAATAGCTTCCAGAGTTACAGGAAATGGAAGCGTTGTTGCTGATTCAAATGAATCCGGAATTTCGATTCAAGCAGTACCTGATTCTTTCAACAATTTTAGCACTTGGAGTTTGGACCATAATTTTTCATACAATGTAACTGTACAAAATTCCTCTGTGGATCCTACAAAGCCTGTTTATTTCATTAATGGAAAAGAATCCCCAAGTCTTACATTGGTGAAAGGTTATACATATCATTTTAACTGCAACACTGGATCAGACCCCTTTTATTTCTCTTCAGATGCTAATTCAACCAATTTCGACCAGGAATATACCCACTCTAATTTGATTGGTTCTCGTTCCACAAACGGAACTCTTATTTTTACTGTGCCTAATGATTTTGATTCAAGTAATGAACTTTTCTATTGTTCAGGTTCAAATTCATATTTAGGCAACTCCATCCAAGTCATTGAAGCTATTCCTGACTCACAAGTCCTTCCTTTTCCAGAGCAAGTTTCTATTTACCCAACTTCAGTTCATGATTTAGCAGTACATGCCGCTTTTGCTTTAAATCAATATAATGTATCAATATCTGCTGGTAGTGGTGGAAATATTACCAGTGGTAATAGTGGAATTTTTTCACATGGAACTGTTCTAAACCTATCTGCCACACCAAGCACACACTTCGTCTTTAGCCACTGGGAAGGCTCCAATTTTTCTTCCCTTAACTCATTAAGCACTTCTGCTACTATCACCACAAATTCCCAAATCATAGCAAATTTCTCCCCCATTCTTTACGATCTAAACATTTCTAAAAATATCGATACAGCTGGGAGTGCCTTCACAACTAACAATATCTACCAGTTTACGAATGGTACATTGGTAACTTTACAGGCAACCCCCAACCCCGGTTATCTTTTCACCTCTTGGTCCAACGGAGATACTAACCAGACAACTTCTGTCACAATAAATACAGACACCATAATTACTGCCAATTTCTCAAGAAAACCAGCATCTCTAACCAATCCAATTATTACTCTTGATATATACGGCAATTCAATGACCAATGATACAGGTGGTTACCTTACAAAGACTAAAGATTCTGGTTTGGAGGTGGGAGATATAATTACTATAACTGCAAATGATAAACCCGGATTCCAATTTGAAAAATGGATTGATCAAAATGGCATCCTAAGTTCTTCAAGATCTAAAACGATTACCCTTGTTGAAAGCCAAAATATAAGTGCGACTTTTAAACAACTTAGTTATGAAATCAATCTATATAGTGCTCCTCTAGTTGGTGGGAAAATTAGTGCTAATTCCGGAGTTAATTCAGAAGTTCAAAAACTAACGGTTGCTCATGGTTCTTTAATTAGCCTTTCCGCAACCAGTAATGTAAATTACCAATTTGAGCAATGGTCAGGGACTGGTCTTACTGGATTGAATACTTCTTCTGAAAACTTAAATATTACTGCGTTGGGCAATTATGATATAAGTGCAAAATTTATTCCTCTTCAGGCTCTACAACTTAATATAATTGTTGAACCCGAAGACTCCGGTTATGCAATCGGAAGCGGAACTTTTATCTTTGACCGTAATCATCCAATTTATGCAACTCCAAGCACTGGTTACCTATTTGAAAAATGGGAAGGTGTTGGAATTGATAATGTCTCACTGCCAAATTCTACTATCGTTCTCAATGAATCGAAAACTATTAAAGCTATCTTCAAAATAGATCCTGATTATGTCGGGACTGGCAACCCTACCCTTCCAGGTTTACATTCGCTTACTCTCGTAGCTGTTCCTTCTGAATTTGGATCGGTAATAGGTGCAGGTGTCTATGGAACTGGTTGGGTGGACATTGAAGCCCTAAGTGCGACCGGTTATAAATTTTCATACTGGGATGCAGTCGGAGTTGAAAATAACCAGTCAAATAAAACGAAGTTTTTTCTCAGTTCAAATAAAACAATTTCAGCAGTTTTTGAACCATTAAGAGGGTTTGATTTAGTCCAAAATGCAAATTCAATTGGTAATTCATGGTGGTACAGCGATTGGTTTGGTCCATTTTGGCACAGAGATGCAGATTTATGGATTTATCATGCACCATTAGGTTGGATGTACATACATCCGGAAACACAAAATGGTGGATTATGGTTTTGGGTAGAATATCTGGCTGGATGGCAATGGACTGAAAAATCAATCTTTCCTTTTCATCGGGCCCATTCCGATGCAAAATGGTATTGGTTTAATCAAGAAAAATCGACTCAAGAGCAAAGAATATTTTTTGAGTATACGACCTCAAGTGGCGATGGTTATTGGAACCAATATTAAATCTTAAATAATCAAGATTGCTAACATCTATATTTTAAAAAGAAAATTAAAGGAAGTTAGATTTAAATCTTTTAATTTTTCACAAACGAAATATCCCGCAATATTGTAAGTTAAGTAATGTCCTAAAAAAAGGACATTTTATTAGATCTTTATATTTAGAATTTGTGAATGACCTAATTGACAACAACAAGCTTGATAATGGGATAATTGGCAGAATCCTCGACTTCAACTGATGATCTTAATTTATCTAGCGAGATACTATAAAGTTCGATTATTAAAATAAACTAAATTATTTAAAGGGATTTTTTGGTTTTAAATAAGTTAGAATACCACTTGAATTCTTACGAATAATAACAATTCCTTCAGTAGCCTCAAGTATTTCTCCATCTTGAATAACGGTGTTTGGGTTTGCAGCCCCAACTTTCCTCCACCCTCCACCAGAAATAATTACTTGTGGTGCGTAAGCATATCCAGCACCTCGTGTATTTCCTGCCCCGGTAAAATTGAATCCAGTAACTGCTCCGCCACTTACAGTTGCTGTTGCAACTGCCATTGTAGTACTACCCCCGCCTAAAAAATAAGCTTTTGCGTTTCCATTATAACCACTACCACCATGGCCAGTTGCCCATCGCGGTCCCGTTGCACCTGTTCTTGTATACAGATTATTTGAAGTATCTCTGATATTAATGTCTCTTTTCTTTTTAACCACTATGGATGTACCAGAAAGTCGTTTTACTATCTTGTAAGAACCATTTAATCCGGAATTTATAAAGATACCAGAGCCCTTGTTGACTGAAGTACCATTTACATCAACTTCGGAGTTTCCATCACCGTCTTCGTCCAATTTTCTTCCAAAAACTCCGGATATTGATATCTCAAAGCCCTCAGCAGGTGCTGCTGTACCAGACAATGTAATTTTAGTGTGCAAACTTAAATTATGATCAACAGTACCACCAAGCGCAGTACAACTTTCCAAGTTAGTAATAATGCCAGAGGCTAAAGAAACATCGCCATCGGCTAGACCGCTGCCAGAGGCGGTTCCAGCTTTTGCAGTAGCAAANGCGGATTTNGTGACANCGNNATTAANTCCANTNTNNTAGTANAACTGTGACCAGACGGCACCNTCCAAAAAATANAANTGATCTGCACCTGTATCCGTGTCACTNNAACCAGGTTTGAAATCTTTACTATTCGTTCCAAAATTTTGGGACGGAATAAGCTCTCCCAAGATCATATCTGTTCCGTATGGATTGTTCATGACAAACGCNTCATTGACNGCTGGTAGTTGTAATTTTTGATCAGNAGTNGATGCTGCACCATCAAAATCCATTTCTAAGGTTCCATTCGTTCTTTTCGCTACGATAAACGCTTCGTCCGGATAAAGAACAAGATCGTTCAACAAACCCCATGCNTTTGNATAATTTGTTGAGTACCATCCAGCAACNTTACCTCCCCCAGCTGGCATAAAACAAAAAGAATAGTAATTTTGCATTATGTAGAGATATACATAGTCAGCCCCAGCGCCGCTTCCATAACTCGAAGAGGGAGATAAATCCAAATCAGATGCAGTTCTACCAAAGACAGAGCCAAGAGTTGAAGCAGGCAAAACTTCAATAGAATAATCATCCTTCAACACATCCGAAAGGGACTCACCGGACTCAAGTTTAGAAACATCTAGTGTAAGACGCGTAGCATTGTTGTCCGTGATACGAAACACACGACCTTCATTGGAATCACCAGATTCAGTAAGCTTAACAAAATGTGGACCACCAATCACTGAAACTGATGGTGCGGAATCATAACCTGATCCGGCATTTGTNATAGTTATGGAACTTATCTCGCCAGATGAATTAATTGAAGCTGTTGCTGTAGCCTGATCGTCACCCGATGTTGGATAATCAATAACTATCTCTGGTGCAGAAGAAAATCCCGCTCCTGCATATGTAATAGAGATTGAGCCAACACCAGCACCTGATAAGCTGGAACTTAGAATAGGAGACTTGACNTTCTGTTGAAATACACCCGACACAAATGGATAAACATCAACTTCACTTTCATCAGTAGATAATTCAAACTCAACTGTGTCGGAGCCTGTTGAAGAAATTTGTCCGGTAAACACAGAATCACCACCGATGCCGGCACTAACAACNGTAAAAACCGGAGCCTTGGCTGGATCTGCAGCGTTATTAATCACATCTTTCTGAATGTTACCAGAAACCGTTGCAATATTTTTAGTCGCGAAACCTGAACAAATAGATAATAGGAAAGTGGAAAATAGACAAAGGGCTTTTTTCATAGAGTGCAAATTTTAATGGTCAATGTTCAAGGGCTTTTAACACAATGTAAGTAAATATTACATAAATTTGAAATGTTTTTTTAGTAGAAGCGATAGAAAATTTAAAATAAAGATAAAAAAAANGTAATATTGTTTAATATTTAATTTAATTTTTATTTTTTTTCAAAGCTNATTATTAAGTAAGAACCAATAATTAAGACAAATACATTCGGAATCCATAATATTTCTATCCACTTCAACTTTTCTGCAAAATCTTCAAACAATGTTATTGTGAAATAGTAAAATATTGAAATAAAAATTCCAATCGACAAGTTGGTCATATGCTCACTTCTTACTTTGGATATCGACAGAGGAATAAGTAATAAAGATAGAAAAAATGGAGATGTACCCAATGCCAGCGATTTATTGATTATAATTTTTGCTTCAAAACTCTTGGCATTATTCATTTTTACTACCTTCAATAAATCACTTAAACCAACTCTATTGATATTAAAAGATCGCTTTGAAGAATTCAATGGAAGTACGATTGGTTTATCCCATTCTTCAAATGTGACAAAAAAATTCTCACTGGTCCCATCTTGCGTTGATTGAAAGTCAACATTCTTTAAATTCATCCTGAGTTTTGTTTTTGCATCGTCTNGGGAAACAAAAGCTTTTTCACCGTTAACAATTTGGATTATTTCATTATTCGCATTTTGTAATGTAATCCGAATATTGTGCCAGATGTTCGCTTTCNCAGAACCGACTGAAAGCGTTACTTTGTGAATTTTTTTATCTGTAAAACTAGAAAAGAAATTTTCTTCATCGCTTCTAAATTGAATTGGTAATTCCAACTCAATTTCATCCTCCTTTTCCAACATAGAATGGATGTTAGTCCATACAATAGAAGATTTTTCTTTGTCAAATTTAGCTCGATTTATTGGACCAAACTGCAAAAAAACTAANGATGNAATCACAGATATTANAANAGANAACAAAATACCGGGCNTAGCCCCATTCAAACATACTAATGCCAAGGGACCTTAACGCTAAAATTTGATTAGTAGACGACCATTTTCCATAACATAGTAGCAAAGAAAGAGAAAATCCAAAAGGTAATGCAAAGGACAGAGCATAGGGCACAAGNTACAATAATAATTTTACAAATATATCGGGTGCAATAGATAGGGCCTGTAAAAAATACTCATCATGCTTCACCAAGTTACCATATAATAGAAAGACAAGCAAAATGACCGTAGAAAGTGCAGTTGTAATTAAGATTTCAAATAAGAAATTTCTTAGAATACAATTAATCCTCATAAATTTACTCGGTGTGTCTTGAAAAACTTAAGATCAGAAGGCACATCAATACCAACAGAATCATTTTCGCAAGTAGCTACTGCAATTTCATATCCATTCTGTAAGGCACGAAGTTGTTCTAATTTTTCAACTCTTTCCAATTGGCTTTCTTTACTTACAAGAAAATCTTCAAGAAACTGCTTTTTATATGCATATATACCAAGGTGCTTTAANGGNTTAAGAAATTTTATGCCATCCCATTTCTCTTCTGTATCTCTTGCGAATGGAATTGGTGATCTTGAAAAATAAAGGGCAAATCCATTATTTTTCAAAACAACTTTGACTTGATTTGGGTCCCTAAAATCACTTTCTTTTCTAAAAAAAGTGGCGACTGTAGAAATTGAGGCTCCCGGTCTTTGGATTCCTTCAAAAACCTTATAAATATGTTCTTTTCTNATCAAAGGCTCATCGGCTTGAACATTAATCACTANATCATTCATCAAAATTTTGTTTGCAACAGCAATTCGTTCAGTACCAGATGAGATTGAAGGATCAGTCATGATTGTTCGAAAGTTATTTTCCTCCAAAACCTCTTGGATCTGAGTATCATCAACAGCAAAAAAAATTTGAAATTCAGGAGCTTCTTCTCTTATCCGTTCAGCCGTTACCAAAACTAATGGTTTACCATAAACATCTGCCAACAACTTATTTGGAAAACGAGTCGATTTTAATCGAGCAGGTACNACAATAACAGGATTTTGATCAGAAGACATTGGTAATATTGCAATCGATTTCTTTAGTTGGCACAAGCAAAACTTGAGGATAGTATTGACTTATAACATGATTAGCAGACAAGAAAAAGAAGCCACTTTAAATTTAAACATCGATAAATTTTCTCTTCCCGACGANAGCGGACGATTTGGGCGATATGGTGGATCGTATGTTCCCGAAACTCTGTCTCACCCATTGAGAGAATTAAATATTGCATATCTAGAATCACAAAAAGATTCTCATTTCAACGATGAATTAAATAAACTCCTCAAAACATTCGCCGGACGCCCTACTGAGCTATATTACGCCGAGCAATTGACAAAAAAATGTGGCGGTGCAAAAATCTTTTTGAAACGGGAAGATCTTCTTCACACAGGTGCTCACAAAATAAATAATGCCCTTGGACAAGCTCTACTTGCAAAAAAGATGGGCAAATCCCGAATTATTGCAGAAACTGGTGCTGGCCAACATGGAATAGCTACAGCAGCAGTTTGTGCTCATTTTGGCATGGAATGTGTCATCTACATGGGAGCAGAAGATATGAGAAGGCAGGCTCTTAATGTCTTCAGGATGAGATTGAGTGGGGCTGAAGTTAGAGGTGTAGAATCTGGAAGCAAAACCCTAAAAGAAGCTATTAATGAAGCAATGAGAGATTGGGTAACGAATGTTCGCTCAACTCATTATATACTAGGCTCAGCTTTAGGAGCACACCCTTATCCGATGATGGTTCGGAATTTTCATCGAATTATTGGTATCGAAACAAAAAAACAATTCAAAAATCAACAAGGAAAACTCCCAGACGAGTTGATCGCATGCGTAGGTGGAGGGAGTAATGCTATTGGATTCTTTTTTGAATTCCTCGATGAAGAAAGTGTGAATTTAATCGGAGTTGAAGCTGGGGGTAAATCTCTAAAAGAAGGCGAGCATGCGGCAAGATTTGAAGGTGGAAAGCTTGGAATTCTCCAAGGATGTAAGACTTGGATCTTACAAAATGAAGATGGTCAGATAAACCAAACTCATTCCGTTTCAGCAGGCCTTGATTACGCTGCGATCGGNCCAGAACACGCGTATTATCGAGACTTAAATCGAATTAAGTACGCATTTGCCAGTGATGCTGAAGCCATGCAGGCATTTCAAACACTCTCATCGACTGAAGGTATCATACCTGCACTGGAAACTTCTCACGGACTGGCGTATGCAATCAAAAGAGCAAAAGAATTACCAAAGGAAAAAATAATTTGTGTAAATTTGAGTGGAAGAGGTGATAAAGATGCAATGGAAGTTGCTCGCCTATTGGGGGAGAAAAATAATTTTTAAATGAAAAGTATGACAGGTTTTGGAAGGGCAACCTTTGACTTACCAAATTACTTTGTAGATGTTGAAGCATCCTCTGTTAACAAAAAAAATCTTGAAATTATTTTTTCTGCTCCTAAAGAATGGCAAAGATATGAGCATTTAGTTAGAAACCAAGTTAAGTCTTTTTTTCATAGAGGTAGGATAAGAATTTCCATTAGTTTAAGCGAACAGGTATGTTTGGGAAAAGATTCTTTTTTCGATGAGGAAGTTCTCTCTCACGATCTTAATATATTAGAGAATTTTTATCGCAAAAAAAACATATCCTTTGAACCAAACGAAAATATAATTCTTAAGTTAATTGAATTAAGGAAAAGTAAAAATGAATTACCATGTCTAGATCAAATAAGATCTGAACTTGATGATTCAATAACACAAGCCCTTCAATCTTTACTTGAGACGAGAAAAAATGAAGGCAACTCAATAAGATGTGACTTTGTAGAGAGAATTGATGTGCTTGAGAGTTATTTAAATGAAATTGGTTCTCTCTCTGAGGATTCAACCATAGCTTACGGAAATAAACTGATTGAAAGATTAAAAAAAGCTGGGCTCACATTCGACCTAAATGACGAAAGATTACTTAAAGAAATTACCCTGTATGCAGAAAAAATTGATACTACCGAGGAGATTACAAGAATTAAAAGTCACATTGCTCAAATGAAAGAAACTATAAATTCGAACAACTCAATCGGCCGAAAACTTGAATTTTTACTTCAAGAAATATCTAGAGAAATCAATACATTCTGTTCAAAAAGTGTTAACATCAACTCTACAAAAATCGCTTTAAACGCACGACTCGAATTAGAAAAGTTAAGGGAACAGTCTCTAAATATTGAATAGATATTTTAATCTGATAAGGTTATATTGCCTTGCTTGAAAGTCTCATTTTTACTTTCTCTAAATCCAATTATCATATAGCAAATAGCACCGACAAAAATTCCAGAGTCAGCAATATTAAATACAGGATAATCGTAGCTTACTATAGGTATAAAAATATCAATAAAATCAACAACTTCAGCAGGTTGTCTAAAAATTCTATCAGTTAGATTTCCAGCGATTCCTCCAGAGATTAGCCCGAATGCTATTTGAATATTCTTTTTATGTAATTCTAATTTATGGCGAAATAGATAGATCGAAACCAAGGCAATTATTGCTAGACCTGTTAATAACTGAGGAAACTCTGAAAACATACTCCAAGCAGCACCAGGATTTGTGATGTAAGTAAACTTTAGAAATGCATTATTTCCGTCAATTAAATCCAAAACAACCAACGGAAAATTTCTTAACTCGGTTGAATTTTCAACTGCCCAAGACTTGGTTATCAAATCAGAAAACCAAACTACAAAGAACAATGACCAAAATCTTATATGACTCAAAACTAATTAGGGTAGAAAACTAAAATTAATCATCTTCACCCATGGTAGAATCAGAAATTGTAGCAAAGATGCCACCACCGGAATCAATTTTGTTATTTTTTCTATTTTCATACATGGTTTGTCCTTCTAAAGAAAATCTTGTGAAAGGAACTACCTTGAGCCGAGCTTTTTTAATGGGTTTTTGAGTTTCTTGACAAATTCCAAAAGTTCCATCGAATATTCTGTCGATCGCATCTTCGATTTCCTCCAATGCCTCTTGTTCTGAAGCAACCATTGACAAAGCAACATCACGGTTGAAAGATTCTGTTCCTGAATCTGAAGAATTTATGGACAATTCTCCAGAAGCCTCACGAGCTGAAGCCCCAAGTGTTTCACTGGAACGTTCGTCAAGTGCACCTTTCAAAGAATTTCTCAGTGTCATTAAATTTTTATAGTAAGGGCGCCATTTTTCTGGAACTTTTGATTCATTTCGCACTGGACGAAGCGGAGCAGAAGAGACGCCGAATCCTAAAATATCATCAATAGAAGCAGTTTGAATCTTTTTAACCTTACTCCCTTTACGGACTTTTTTAGCAGTTGGCTGCTTAACATTACTAGATTTTGTATTGCTTGTCGCAGAGGAGGCTGATGGAGCCTTTTTAATATCACTTGAACGGTTTTTTAAAATAGAACGGACATCATCAAGGCTGAATGTTGAAGTATCTTTCTTACCATTTGAACCAGATTGATTCTGTTTTGTTCTATTTACGATTTCCCTTACTTTGGTTTCGACAAGAGATTCATTAGAAATTTTAGGCTTTCTTGTTTTTGCTGAATCTTTTTTTGATACAGATTGTGTTTTAGAAATTTTCTTAATCGACTTTTTTGGGACTGCATTAGAAGAAACGACTTTTTTGGGACGTCCCCTTGGCTTGCTAGTTTGTGAGATTTCTTTTTGCTTAACTTTTGTAATGTTAGTTTTTTTGGAACTTGGGGTGGTTGATTTGCTTTTTTTAGTCATAGGAAAATTTGTTTTCGAGATGATAGAAAGTTAATTAAACTTGGCAAGAACTTCAGCACATCGAGGGGAAACTTTCCCCCAAGGCTCAACATAGACTAACTCAGGCACCCATCTCCAACTCCTGGGACATCTTTCCCCACTCGCATGCTCGCAAGAAATTCGAATCTCTGATTTTTCTGGCAACTGTTCTAAAACAACATTAGAGACTATGAATATCTCAGCTAAATCATCAATTCTTCGGTTTAAAATTGATTCCAGTTCGTGATTCTTAGGAATTTTTATTAAAACCTCAGCTTCCAGTGATTGTCCGATTTCTTTTTTTGATCTAAGCTCTTCCAGAGAGTCATTAATCATTGTTTCTTTTAACTTTAAAATTGATTCTGCGTCGGCAACAGATTGTTCATCTATTAACGAATCTTCAATTTTAGGCCATGGTTTTAATGCGAGAAAATTCTTGGTGAATTCTGTTTTTGAATCTAAAAACGACCAAGCCTCATCTGCAGTAAAAGGAGCCATTGGTTCAAGAATTCTGATCAAGGCCTCGCATATACGATAAAGAGTTGTTTGACTAGACCTCCTTTTTTTATCCTTAGGGTGTAAAGTGTAAAGTCTGTCTTTTATGATATCATGATATGTGGACGAAAGAACAATTGAGCAAAAACGATTAATCGCTTGAACTCCTTTATGAAATTCAAAGGATTCGTAGGCATTTGTAACCTCCGTTATCAATTCTTTAACTTCAAACAATGCCCAACTGTCAATAATAGTCAAATCTTCGTTCGAAACTCGGTCGTCTAAAAAAGTGAAGTCGCTCAGATTACCTAATTGAAATTTAAGTGAATTCCTAAGGGTTCTGTAAGACCTAACAACTTGTTGAAGAATTTCGTCAGACAATGGAATATCTCGTCTAAAATCCTCCGAGCATACCCAGATTCTTAAAACATCTGCTCCATATTTTTTTATGTAAGACTCAGCAGTCTGTGGTTTCCCATCACTTTTAGAAATCTTTCGACCATCTCCTCCCACCACAAACCCATGGGTTAATACGCTTTTATAAGGAGCTTGCCCGAAAGAAATCATGGATGTCCACAGAGAACTCTGGAACCATCCTCTATGTTGATCACTTCCCTCAAGGTAAAGATCTGCTGGCCATTCTAGATGAGAATTATTTCTTAAAACTGCACGATGACTACACCCTGAATCGATCCAAACATCTAAGGTATCCATACCCTTTTCTAGAGTCTTACCTTTCCAATCTTCAGGCAAATTAAAATCCTCTATTAATTTTTCAACAGATTCGGAAAACCATATCTCAGATCCCATTTTTTCCACTTTATCAGCAAGTGCTAGGATTAGCTTTTCATCAAGCAAAGGATTTTTATCTTCGTCGTAAAATACTGGAATAGGAACGCCCCAAGAACGCTGCCTTGAAATGCACCAATCAGGTCTAGAGTTTAAGAAGCCCTCAATTCTATTTCTACCCCACTTAGGAGTAAATTCAACGGATTGAACCTCATTAAAGCAATTTTCGCGTAAGCCATTTTTATCCAAATTTACAAACCATTGATCCATAGCTCGGAAAACTACTGGAGTCTTACTTCTCCAACAGTGTGGATATTGATGGACATGCTCCATTTGCCCTAACAAAAGAGATTTGTTTTTTAAAATTTCTAAAACTTTTTCATTTGCAGGACATCCAGTCGCTTTCTCTAACACTGAGGTTCCAACTAACTCCTGGGGTATCTCTCCATCATTAACATAACAACCATCGTCATCAATTGGACAATAAATATCTAAGTCATGTTCAAGACCTGTTTGATAATCGTCTAATCCATGACCGGGAGCGATATGAACACAGCCTGTTCCGGATTCAACAGTTACATATTCAGCTGCAACAACGGGGCTATAACGGTCGATGAAAGGATGTTTTGTATTAAAAGAAACAAGTTCCTCTCCCATCAACCGCGAACCAATTTCATAATCAACAAATTCACAATTGGAAACAAAAGAATTTACTAGTTCTTCAGCCACCCAAAAGGATTCATTCTTGATGATAACTTCTGAATAAAATGTACGAGGGTGAACTGCTAATGCCAAATTTGCCGGCAAAGTCCATGGGGTTGTAGTCCAAATAACAATATGTGAAAACAAGCTTCTTCCACGATCAAAATTTTCTAATTTAAATGGCACATAAATCGATGGACTGACATGGCTTTTATATTCTATTTCAGCTTCGGCTAAGGCAGTTTTACAAGGTATAGACCAATAAACAGGTTTTTTACTTCTATAAACTAAGTCTTTGGCAACAAGATCTGCAAATGTTCTCAATATTTCAGCTTCATACTCAGGATTCAAAGTTTTGTATTCATTTTGCCAATCAGCCAAAACTCCGAGTCTTTTAAACTGAGTCTTTTGTTTTTCTATGAAATCTTTTGAAAAATCCTCGCATGCTTTTCGTAATGTGACAGTATCAAAATTCTCTTTTTTCTTTCTTAGAGCTTTTGTTACTTTGTGCTCAATTGGTAATCCATGACAATCCCACCCTGGAATGTAAGGAGTCTTAAAACCTTGGGCACTCTTGTAGCGTAAAATTACATCTTTTAAGGTTTTGTTTAATGCAGTTCCAACATGAACATCACCATTAGTGAAAGGTGGACCATCATGAAGGATAAAACTTTTGCCCTTTATGTTTTTTTCAATAATTTTCTCGTATACACGCAAGTTTTGCCAATGCGATAATCGTTGCGGTTCGCGAACAACTGAGTTTGCCCTCATTGGGAAATCAGTTTTAGGCAAATTTAGAGTATCTTTAAGCTGTTCTGAATTGTTCATAAATAAGCTTTTATAAAAAGAGAGAAGGGTCGCAAGATGTAGTTATATTCTCGCATGTCAAGAAAGGAAAATATAATACATAAACTTACATTATCTGAAAGTTTAAAACTTTTATATCTTTAACTCTTTTTTATGTATCATTTTCTAAATAATTCGACCCAACAACTTGTCACTGATTTTTTTCTTATATTTGTTATTATTCTAATAATTTCTATTTCTTTGGGTCTTTATTTACTCTCAAAGGGAGGAGATCTACTTTCTGACAACTGCGGAAATCTTGCAAAATCATTTGGAGTTCCGAGCATTGTAGTTGGTCTAACCATAGTTTCAATTGCTACATCCGCTCCCGAGCTTTTCACATCAATTTCTGCGATAAATAGCGGAGCTACTGGTTTAGTTTTAGGTAATATTATAGGATCTAACATNGCAAATATCGGACTAATTTTAGGGATTTCTTTAATAATTTGTCCTATTANATCTGAGAATGCTATTTCTTCCAATCAAAGACTCATAATTCTAATTNTAACTTTTATTTTTTCTGGATATCTCTTTTTTCACCCATCACACTCGTTGAACATATTTGCAGGTAGTCTTCTACTCTCCTTCATTTTTATTTACTTAAGTTTCTTAACTTACAATGCACTAAGGAAGAAAAAGGTAATCACTGAAACCCATTCAGAATATGATATTCTTCCACCAATTTATCGATCTTTATTAATGGTAATAATTGCTACTTTAATACTTTGGATAGGCTCTGACACACTAGTTTTTGGAGCGAAAAACCTCGCATCTATTGCAGGAATCCCGGACGAATTGATAGGATTTACATTGCTTGCTATAGGTACTAGTTTGCCAGAACTTGCTGCGTCAGTTTCTCTTGTTAAAAAGAACGAATTTGAAATGCTTTTAGGAAATATAGTTGGTTCAAATTTGTTTAATATTGGATTGGTCGGTGGTATTGCCGGGATAATGGGTCCGATTACAAATAGTACTAGGAATCCTTGGATAGATTACATCTCATTAATAATAATGACCAGTGTTTTCGTGCTACTAGCAAGTCAGAGGAAAATGACAAAATTTCACGGAACAATATTATTATTCCTCTATCTGTCGGCAACTCTTCTTACTTGGAATTTCAATAGTTGAATTTCTGATATCTTCAGCACTCTTCTCCTACCTGAAAACGTAAAAAGTTTTCGACTTTAAGGTTGGCTTCGACTTTACCTCCGGTTTCCTTAATCAATGATTCAATTGTCTGGTCAGGGTCTTTGACAAATGACTGTTCGAGAAAGCAGGAGTTGGAATAAAATTTATCCAACTTGCCGCTAACAATTTTCTCGATTGCTTGCGGGGGTTTACCCGCGGCTTGGGCTTGTGCAATTTCTTTCTCTTTCTCAACAAGGTCAGCAGGCACATCATCTCTTGAAATACAAACAGGAGAAGTAGCAGCAATATGCATGCAAAGATCTTTTGCAAGTAACTTAATCTCGTCTAATTTGGACACATTTTCAAAATCAAATCCAAGGGACAACAAAACTGCAACTTTCCCTCCTGTATGAACATAGGATTCAACAATTCCTGCACATTCAGGCGATAGAATTTCGTGTCGAGAGATACGAATGTTTTCACCAATTTTTGCCACTTGCTCAGTTCTCTGCGATTCTAAATCTACATCTGGATTATCGAGTAATTGGCGAGCAACCTCAGAAGCAAATTTTGTGAAATCCTCATTTTTAGCTACGAAGTCCGTCTCACAATTTACTTCTACGAGAATTCCGCGTGACGAGTCTGAAGAGACGGAATGTGAAATTATTCCTTCTCCAGCGTCACGACCAGCTTTTTTGGCAGCTGTTGCGACACCTTTTTTTCTTAAAACCGATATTGCCTCATTTAAATCGCCGTTGGTTTCTAAAAGGGCTTTTTTACAATCAATTAAGCCTGCACCCGTTTTTTCACGAAGGCTCAATACATCATTTTTAGAGATTTGGGACATAAGAATAGCTATCTATTTTCGTAATTATATTAATAAAATTTTAAGACTCCTTGGAATCAGAATTTTTTTTCTCAGATTCCGTTTCAGCAATCTTTGTTTCTTTTGATACGGCGGCATTTTGATCCCCAGTATCTTCATTGGTATTTTCTGAGTAAGATTTCTTATCATCAAAATCTGCCTCATCATAGCCTTCAGGCAAAGTAACTTCAGGTTCGTCTTCTTGATCAATAAAATCAGGTTCCTGAGCAACAGGTGTGATATCTTTTCGGCGAGTTGGCGCCTCTACTCTTTTAGATGCACCCGCTTGAATAGCATCCAATATTACATCGACAATAATTCGTATTGACTTAGTTGAATCATCATTCCCTGGAATTGGATAATTAAGAAGAGATGGATCAGAATTACTATCAACAAGAGCAACAACTGGAATATTCAATCTATTAGCTTCTGCGATAGCAATCTCTTCGTTGTGCGAATCAATCACAAATAAAGCACCGGGGATTCCTTGCAAGTTTAGCATGCCCTCGAAGTTTCTCTTCATGCGATTCATTTGTCTTCTGATCGCAGCACCCTCTTTGCCAGGTAGCTTATCTAAGCTCCCATCATCTTCCATTTTTAAAAATTTCTTATATTTAGAGAGGCTTGTAGCAACAGTCTCAAAATTGGTTAAACAACCTCCCATCCAACGATTGACGCAAAAAGGCATGTTCGTAGCCATAGCCAATTCACGGATCGGCTCTTGTGCTTGCCTTTTAGTTCCAACTAGAAGAACTTGCTTTCCGCTTGCCACTATATCTTGAATGGCCGTTGCAGCTTTCCCGAGCAGATCATATGTTTTTTCTAAATCGATAATAGAAATACCATGTCTATTATCGTACACGTAGGGTTTAGATTTTGGATTCCATCTTCTGATCTGGTGACCGAAATGTACTCCCGCATCTAACAAGTCTTTTACTGTAATGTTCATTATAAGTTTTCAAAGCCCAGATAAAGCCATCAGGGAGAAATGATTTTCTTTTTATTCTGTTTGAGGTTAATAAATGTTGGGAGCAGGGGCAGGATTTGAACCTGCGACCTTCAGGTTATGAGCCTGACGAGCTACCAGACTGCTCCACCCTGCTACAAAGGAGTCAAAATCTCATAAGCTGCGAAATAAAGCAATCTTAAAAGGCTAAAACTTGATTTATTGCAAAGAATAAAATTTTATGAATTATTAATAGAATGGTAACTTTGGCCGATATAGTAGAGTATTGTGATACTCGTACAAATAGATTTGAAACTCCGGACTTCACTGGTGCATTTAATGGATTACAATTAGAAAACGACGGCAATATTACCAAAATCGGGGCAGCTGTTGATGCTGGGCTTTCACCCTTTCAACTTGCCACAGAGAGAAACATAGACTTCTTAATTGTACATCACGGCCTATTTTGGACTCCACCAGTACCATTGACTGATTCCAATTATGCTAAGATCAAGCACTGTATTCAAAATAATCTTGCGATTTATAGTTCTCACTTACCCTTAGATAATCATCCTGAAATTGGAAATAATAAAATACTGGCAGACAAACTTAATCTTAAAGCAAACGATACATTTCTTTCTTATCAAGGAGTTGATGTTGGTCTTATTGTAAAAAATAAAATTAACATAAAAGAATTAAAGGTTCGTCTTGATGGACTTTTCCCAAAGGGTTTTCATTCCCTTCTATTTGGTTCAAGTAAACCCGACAAAATTGCTATACTGACCGGTTCGGGTCAAAGTGCAATTAAAGAGATCCTATCTTTAGGCATTGATACTTTAATTACAGGAGAACTGAAACAACATCATTTTAACCTAGCTCAGGAAAAAAGACTCAATCTTTTCTTATGCGGACATTACGCAACTGAAACATTTGGTGTTAACGAGTTAGGTAAAGAAATATCGATTAAATTTGATCTGCCGTATGAATTCATCGATTTAGAATGCCCAATATAACAAGGACATTGCATATTTTCAAAATTTATAATTTAATTATTAAATGAAAAAAATTGGTCTGTTAAATGGTCCCAATTTGGATAGACTTGGAAAAAGAGAGCCAAGTATATATGGTTCATACACACTAAAAGAAATCGAAGATGAAATAAGTAAATTAGGAACAGATCTGGGTTGCGAAGTTCATCCATTTCAATCAAATCATGAGGGAGCTTTAATCGATAAAATTCACGAATGGTCGGACAAATCTTTTTTTGGACTAATTCTTAACCCGGGTGGATTTACTCACTCAAGTATCGCCTTAAGAGATGCAATTGCTGCATCTGATTTAAAAAGTGTTGAGGTCCACCTATCGAATATCCATGCGAGAGAAAGCTTCAGGCATAAATCACTAATTTCAGGAGTGGTAAATGCAGTTATCGCAGGTATGAATCACTATGGATATCATTCAGCACTTCGGTTTCTTTTAGAAAAAAATTAGACAACTTGTCTAGACACAATTTTCTCCAAAGAAAAAGTCATTCCCCTTATCATCCGTGATGATGAAAGCGGGAAAATTCTCAACTTCAATCTTCCGAATAGCTTCCATTCCTAAATCTTCAAACTCAATTATCTGAACACTTTTAATGCAATTTTTAGCAAGATTAGCTGCTGCTCCACCAATGCTCCCCAAATAAAATCCACCATGTTTTTTACATGATTGAACGACCATTTTTGATCGATTACCCTTTGCTAACATTACCATAGAGCCTCCCTCTGCCTGGAACTTACTAACGAAAGAATCCATTCTTCCCGCAGTTGTTGGACCGAATGATCCAGATGCGTAACCTTTGGGAGTCTTAGCAGGACCTGCATAGTAAACAGGAAACTCCTTAAAATAATCTGGTAGACCTTCACCTTCATTTAAACGCTCTCTTAAACGGCTGTGAGCAAGATCACGGGCAACAATAAGAGGTCCATTTAGGGATAATCTAGTACGTACTGGATGTTTTGATAATTCCTCCAAAACTTTTTTCATACCTACATTCAAATCAATTTCAACTACATCTTCGTTGGGATTATTATTATAATCATAATCAGGAAGAAAGCGACTTGGTTCAGTTTCCAACTTCTCAAGAAAAACTCCATCTTTTGTGATCTTTCCTAACGCCTGCCTATCAGCCGAACAACTCACGCCGATACCTATTGGCAAACTGGCCCCATGTCTTGGCAATCGAATAACTCGTACATCAAGACAAAAGTATTTGCCACCAAACTGTGCCCCAATTCCACGGTTTTGAGTCATTTTTAAAATTTTATTTTCAATATCAGGGCACCGAATTGCATGACCTTGAATATTTCCTGAGACTGGCAGACTATCAAGATAACGTGCACTAGCGAGTTTTACAGTTTTCAGGTTTGACTCTGCAGATGTTCCTCCAATCACTATAGCTAAATGATAAGGAGGACACGCCGCCGTTCCGAGTGCAGCAATTCTTTCATCAAGATATTCTAATAATAATTCTTCTTTCAAAAGAGAGGGAGTGCCTTGATGCAGGAAAGTTTTATTGGCAGAACCTCCCCCTTTTGCAATAAAAAGAAAGTTATATTCGCTCCCTTCAGTATGATATAAATCAATCTGAGCAGGCAAATTACTTTTTGTATTTACCTCCTCAAACATCTCTATAGGTGCTAACTGAGAAAATCTAAGATTATCTGTCTTGTATGTAGCTTCAATACCACGAGATAACGCATCGAAATCATTGCCATTTGTAGTCCATACGCATTTACCTTTTTTTCCAATTACAATGGCAGTACCAGTATCTTGGCACATCGGAAGAATGCCTTCAGCTGAAATCTGTGAATTTCGTAATAAGTCTAAAGCCACAAATTTATCATTCGCAGATGCCTCATTATCTGCGAGAATTCCTTGTAGTTGAGCTAGATGGCTCGTTCGTAAATAATGGGAGATGTCATGAAAGGCTTCTTTCGCAAGAATTTGAAGAGCTTCAACATTAACCTTCAAGATGTTTTCACCTTCAAAAATAGACTCAGAAAGAAAAGATTCAGAATAATTCAACCTTCGCCAATTAAGAATAGCATCTGTTTTACCAACAGGATAAATCTCTTGAAATGAATTCATATTTTAGAATAAAGTTTGTGGGTATCTAAAACTGATTCGATTATTCTATTCCGCACGTAAATTTTGGTCTCTTTTACCTGAATTGGAATGATTGGAATCGACAATTAGATCATCTTTTGTCTGCTCTTGCTTTGATTTTGGACGAGATAAAACTCTAACAGGAATCCTCATCTCGTTACCCTCTCTAAATACAAAGAAATCAACAAAAGTTCCTGGTCTAGCAAAAAAAGTAGATTCCACGATATCTCTTCTTTCAGAAATAGGATTACTACCAATTTTTAACAAAATATCTCCTTCTTGAAGTTTAGAATTTTCATCGACTGTCTGAATAACAATATCGGATGAATTTTCGTTATTTAACTTTTGCGATACGGTAATCCCAAACCACCCATAATCAACTTTTCCAGACAATAATAGTCCATCGCGAATCTTAGAACAGGCATTTGCTGGAAGAATAAAGGAAGACCTTAGGTCTGGCAAAACAGCATGAGCGATCCCTACAAAATTACCATTTAAATCAAAGACTGGTCCTCCAACCTCACCAGGTCCAAGCGACAAACTTGATCTAATCATCCTAGTCGGGAATAAATTTCTTCCAAAAGAGGTTTCTACACTTTGGAGCAGTCCAATTGATGGTCCAATTTCGAACTCTAATGCACAGGTCAGACCAAGTAAAAAAGAACCAACAGGAGTTTCAATTTTATTATTTGAAAATGATACATAGGAAAATTGAGAAGGTTTTTCTAGAGTTTTTAAAAGTGTCAAATTACAAAGATCATCAGAGCCAAGTACTTCAGTTAAAAAAAACTTATTTTTATGTTCAATCCAAACTCTCTCAGGATTTAATAAAAGACCTGTCGTGAGAATATGACCATCCTTGCTCACGAAGAATCCGCTCCCCATTTTTAATATGCGCTTCTTATTTTCAGAGGTTAGGTCTTGGCGGGTAGCTTTCACCCTAACGACTGACGACTCGTATTTTATAAAAAGTTCCTGTAGTCTCGCCTGCGTTGCTAGATAGTCAATTTTCCCAAAAATAGGTAAATGATAAGTAGACAAAAAAGAGGCGTAAATTATAAAACACGCCCGATAAAATGATGACGGAAAATCAGAAAGAGAAAGAATCCATCGATACATCTAAAGTAACTTGATTTGGGGATGATAATACTCTGTTGTGAAATGAACTATCAAGAGAACTTGCACTGTATGTATGATCAGCAAAAATCGCATCAGTAGACTGAACTTCAAGACTCTCAAGTTGCATATCAGAATCTATTAAAGAATTTTCGAATGAACTAGCAACAACTGAGGCAGGTTTATTTGGTAAATTCTCAACAATTGATGGAATATTCTCATTGGAATCATTATTAAACAAATCAAAGTAATGTATAATGGAGAAAAACAATGAAAANATTGTAACAGAGGCATACAACCTATGTTTAAAGTTTTTGGACGATTGTTCTTTGGCAATTGAGGATAGTGCCTTGGATCTAACTTCATCCTGAAAATTTTCCCAAAACTCTTCTGAAGGTCGGTCCATTTTTTTTGAACTGAAGAGATCCTCTAAACTGGGTTTTTGATCGTTTTGCAGTTTCATGAAATACAAATTTACTTTATGTATGCAGAGAGAAAAGATTGAAGTTGTTGTTTTGCGTAATGTAGTCGAGATCGAACTGTACCTTCCGTACATCCCATAACAGATGCAATTTCTTTGTGACTTAAGCCATCTATTTCAAAAAGTACCACGATTGTCCTATGTTTATCAGACAACTGAAGCAAAGCTTCGTTCAATTTTTCATGTAATTCATTAAGCAAAGTAGTACGAACTGAATTAGATTCCTTGGATGTAAAGTGTTCTGTTTGCTTAGAGAATACGGATTCACAAGTGAGGTTTTCAAACGAAAAAAGCTTTCTTGCCTTTTTCTTTTTTAAATAACTTAGAGTTAAATTGACACCAATTCGATAAATCCATGTGAAAAATGAAGACTTTTCCTTAAANTTGTTTAGAGATCGAAAAGCTTTAACAAAAGCCTCCTGAGTTAAATCAGCAGCATCTTCATGATTGAACGTCATATTGTAAATGACACCATAAAGCCTTTCTCTGAACATCAGAGTCAAGGAATCAAAAGAAGAAAGATCTCCGTTTTTTGACTTTTTAACCAAGTCGGAAACCAAAGCTGTTTGGGCGGAAGAAGAATCTTCAGAAAAACTCTTTAAATTTTTANCTACTCTAGATAACTGCACTCNTTTAANATGAAATATTTAAGAGGCTATTGCAACAAAATTAGGGTTCTTTCTTTGCGATATCATTGATATCTTTTCCTCAAAAGAAGAGATAAACGTCATAAGCCTTTCTGATATATCAGGGTTAGAATAATCACGGGCAATATTCTTTGAATAAGATATCTTTTTGGCTAATTCAGNGGAGCAAAGATCAAAAATTCTATACTTTTGAAATAAATCACTAACACGATTTTCCAAAAAGTCATTGGAAATTTCTTGGTCTAACAACTCTACAAGATCAGAACGCTCATCAGGGGAAACTAACTCGAAAAGTCTGATAAATGGAAGGGTAAACTTTCTTGCTTTGAAATCTGTTCCAAGTGTTTTTTCGCATTTAGATTGAGAACCAAAAATATCCAACAAATCATCATATAATTGGTAGTTTATACCAAGAGATGCACCAAAATTACCCAAATTATTACAATCTTCAACTGGCACGCCAGTTAGATAAGCACCTAAGTAACAAGATGCACGAAAAAGTTCGCCTGTCTTATCCTGAATGATGTTAAAATAATTAATCGATGTTAAATCAATGTCTCCCTTTAAAAAATTTTGATTAATTTCCCCAAAACAAGTTTTCTTGGTAGCAACGGAAACGATTCTACAAACTTCTGTTGTAGGAAATTCAGACGATAACTCTAAAGCAAAACTAAAAAGAGAATCACCAAACAGAACTGCTGTGTGTTCACCAAAAACAGAATGCATTGTCCTTAAACCTCTTCTAGTGTCAGCAGAATCGATAACATCATCGTGGATAAGAGTAGCGGCATGAACAATCTCCAAAATTGCTGAAGCTTTTAATAAATCATTTGAATACTTTGAATGTGAATCAGCACAAGCATGTAGCAAATATGGTCTAATCCGCTTTCCTCCGGACAATAAAAATTCTCGAGCAAGATTCTTAACTGGGGCGTCTAGTTGATTTAGTAAATCAGAAAAATAGTTTTCAAAAGTAGAAGATGGGAATACCGAATTAAAAGTATCCATTTTAATAGTTGTAAACCGATTTTTTTCAGTAAGCAGAGTATTCATACTATTACTCTACTAATTAAAGCCGTTGAATCAAACTGAGTAAGTAAAACGCAATTTGGTATCAAGATTGGTATATTACCAATCTCTTTTCTTATGCCTGTTGGCACGTGTACGTTTGCGTCTTTTATGCTTATTCATTTTTAAACGACGCTTCTTTTTTAAGTTACCCATTTAGGTTTGAATGTGGTTATAGATTGTAAGAAATAAAAGGGGGGTGACCCGCGCCTGCAAAAAGACGCGGGTCATAAGACTGGCAACAACTTACTCTCACACAGCAGCGTGGCTGCACTACCATCAGCGATCGAGGGCTTAACGAGCGTGTTCGGGATGGAGACGTGTGTTTCCCCTCGTCTATGATCACCAGAAGGATATCCATTGAACTACCAAAACAGAATCTGATGGCATAAGTTGTTACCGTGGCAGTCCGCGATAACGGAAAATGTAGTTTAACGTCTGGGTGAACAAGCGTCGTCCGGAAAAACGACAATATTTGATAAACAAATGTTTCGGATCATTAGTATCGGTTAGCTTAACGAATTGCTGCGCTTACGCATCCGACCTATCAACCTGGTAGTCTTCCAGGATCCTTCATGGTCCGAAGACCAAAGGAGATCTTATCTTGGGAATAGCTTGGCGCTTAGATGCTTTCAGCGCTTATCTAGTCCGTGCTTAGCTACCCGGCG
>NZKY01000003.1 GCA_002694035.1 Opitutia bacterium | reverse complement strand
CATCGAATTACCACGCGTCTTATTATTCTCTTTCATTACTGCTTTCCTATTTTATACTTAAAAAATATTGCTAGAAAAATCACTTGACCCTTTTAACACCAATTGATTTTTTATCATTAACTCTCATAACAAAATAACCAAAAAAATTCTTTGTGATTTCTACGGGAGGATCCTCTGCAAAATACCGCCATTTCCCACTTAATCTTTGCTGCCAAATTTGTCCATTCTTTAACCGAAATACAGTCTTCCCATCCCAACCTCTAAAACTTCCATCAATTTGAGATGTGATCACGAATCTATCTTCATTATTAGGGAAAGCTTGATTTTGTTTTAAATTACTCTTATCGAAATTATTAATCCAATCTGATAGTTTATTAATCTCTTGTGGCGTTAACTTTGTCAAACCAAGCTCTGTAAATTCCTCACTCGACATCGCATCTGTAAGCGAGAACTTCTCTTCAGCCTCAAGAGTGCCGTAAAGAACAATGAAAATTAAAAGAACTAATTTACAAAAAGGTCTAATCAATTTTTCTCTCCCTTTCCATAGGTTATAGTTGAACAACTTTTAGCTATCAGAGTTTAGCAGTGAAAAAGAAATTAGAAAATATGAAGATCGCGTTTATGGGACGACTTTCAACGTAGGAGGTGGAAATCCATTAAAGTCAGTTCCGCAGGTGGTGCAATATGCTCCTAAGTTTGGTACGAATAATATATCGTCGGTTTGTGAGTTTCTTGGAAGTTTATGTGTTCCTAAAACGTCTATTGAATCACAGGTTGGTCCAGCTAAAACCCAATCAGATAATTCATCGGTTCTTTGACTAATAACGGTTGTAGGAAAAGATTCCGCCATTTCCATTAGACCGCCATAAAAACCCGAGTCTAAATAAATCCACCGAGCATCTTTTCGTGTTGCTATCCCTATCACCTTGGTAATCAAACAACCTGCAGAGCCAATAATATATCTCCCAGGCTCTGCTACCACGTTAATAGAATTCGGGATTGAATCTAACGCCTTATTAATATCAAAAGCTAATTCATCAATGTTTGGGTCCGTCTCTAATAATTGGATAGGAAACCCACCACCTATGTTAAGTAAGCTTGGCTTCATGCCGACATACTCCAACATTGTGAAAATTTTCTTAGCTCGATTAATACCATCCAACCAATTTTTTGAATTAGAGCACTGCGAACCGACGTGGAACGATACTCCCTCTATCCTTATATCATTTTTAACTGCTGTCTGAATAATTTCATTAACGCCATTGCCCTCAGCTCCAAATTTTTTGCATAGAGGCCACATTGATCCTTTATTGCTTACCGCAATCCTCAAAAATATTTTCGCTGAGCGGTTTATCTTAGCAATTTTTATCACTTCCTCTGGAGTATCAGCAGCAAACCACTCTACTCCGTAACTGGACGCTTCCTTTATAGCGTGTGGTGCTTTTATAGGATGTGAAAAAAGAATCGTACTTGGCTCGACATTTAACTTTTTCAAAATTTCTAATTCAACCTGTGAAGCGATTTCAAAATTNACTCCCTCTTTCATTAATACCTTTAGGATTTCTTCGTCAGGATTCGCTTTTACTGCGTAGTGAGGCTGTACCCTTGGAAGCGCTTTTTGAAATCTTTGCGCATTCTTTCTCAAACGCTCTCTCGATAGAACAACGACTGGCTGNTTATAGTTTTTTAAAAATGGCGTGCACATTGCAACCTGATCTCTTAAATCCCTTTGAATTTCAGACATCACAGCCAAAAGTCTCGAAGTGTCAATTTGTCGTTGTTTCTGAGCCATNGTTAAATATTACTACTTATATTTGTCAATTAGCACTATCGTATTTATAATAATGTAANAATAAATTGCGCATTTTGACATAATTTATTATCAATATGAGAAAAGAAAAAGAACTGATAAATCTTTTAAAAGATAATAGTAGACAAACAGTATCTGAATTAGCCAAAAAGCTAGGCATCAGTCGAGCTACAGTCCAACATGGAATCGAAAAATTAGAGAACAATGGAATAATTCAAGGATACACCCTCCGACTTAATCCAAATTTTCATCAACAACAAATAAGTGCATACATAATGATTTCTATCGTATCCCAACAAACATCTGAAATTGTTAGGAAATTACAGAAAGTACCNCAATTAGATATGCTTTGCACAATCAGTGGTCAATATGATTTGATGGCAAAAGTGACCGAAGAAACCACTCAAACACTGGATATGGTAATTGATAAAATTGCAGCACTTGAGGGAGTCAAACAAACATTAAGCCACATTGTATTGTCACAGAAAAAAAATCGTACAATATGAGATCTCTATTAAAGATTATTAGAAGACTATGGTAAAAAATAGTACAAAAATCAAAAGTCCCACTCTATTGGATGCGCTATTACCGGTCGCTTTTCTCTTGGCACTGCTGGTTTCATTCGCATTAGTTTATAAAGATGAGTCAACTCCAAATCAAGTTGCACTATTGTTCTCGGCAGCTTTTGCCTGCTTTATTGGCATGAAAAATGGCTACACATGGAAGGAAATGGAGCACGGAATGATCGAAACTATTAAAGTTTCAATGCAAGCAGTTTTAATCCTATTAACCGTGGGATCACTCATTGGCAGCTGGATTATTTCAGGGACCGTACCAAGCATGATCTATTATGGTGTACAAATTATGTCGCCTGACTATTTCTACATCACCTCCTGTCTTGTCTGCGCATTTCTTGGGCTGAGTATTGGAAGCTCGTGGACCGTTGCGGGTACGCTAGGAATTGGCCTGATAGGTATCGCCACAGTTCTCGATGTTTCACTTGCGATTACCGCTGGCGCAATAATCTCAGGTGCATATTTCGGAGATAAATTATCGCCTTTGTCAGAAACTACTAACTTAGCAGCTGCTGTCACACGAACTGATTTATTTAATCATATTCAACACATGCTTTGGACAACAGTACCCGCGATTCTCATTACATTGACTGTTTTCTTATTCATCGGTTTGACTGATAATTCCACAATAGTGATTGATGAAATTATCAATCTTCAAAACCAACTTGACCAAAATTTTAATATAAACCCAATAATGCTTATCCCCCTTCTTGTTTTGTTTTATATGGCAAGGAGAAAAGTTCCTGCGTTACTAACACTTCTCGTTGGGACAATTTTGGGATGTTTATTTGCGTTATTTTTCCAATTAGAAACAATTTTTAAAGCCGAAACAGCTACAAATATTAGCTATCTCTCTTTGGTATTCAAAGAAATTATGAATGCACTTTTTGTTGGCTATCAATCATCCACTGGAAACGCGGCTTACGATGCACTCATTAGTAAAGGAGGCATGGTTAATATGATGTCAGTAGTTGGATTAGTAATTACAGCAATGGCATTTGGTGGTGCGATGAACAAAGCAGGGTTACTTGAGAGATTAATTCGAGCACCATTATCAAAAGTTAAATCGACTGGAGGTTTGATCTCTACAACGGTTGGCACATGTATTGGAACTAACGCGATTGCTTCAGATCAATACCTTTCGATTGTTTTGCCCGGTCAGATGCTGCTTCAACCCTATCAATCAAGAAAAATCAAAATCATAAATTTATCTCGAACCTTAGAGGATGCAGGAACACTAACCTCTGCTTTATTCCCTTGGAATACGTGCGGAGCGTATATGGCAGGAACGCTTGGTGTGGCAACGCTCACTTATGCTCCCTTTGCTTTTTTTAATTATTTATGTCCAATACTCGCAATAATTTATGGTATCGCTAACTTTTCAGTGCCAAACGAAGATTTAAAACCAGAGATGGATAAAAATCCTCTAAATGTATGAAAAACCAATCAATTATTGGATTTCTGTATCTAGTTTTATCTAATTTAAGTTACAGTCAAATCAATCATACTTTTGATGGTCAAATTGCACTAAATCATATCGAGAGGCAAGTATCACTAGGGCCCAGATCTATTACAGTACCTGAAACTAAAGCATTAACACATCAATACATCGTTAACANATTGAGCAAATACACGACTCGTTTGATATCTCAACCTTTTGAATCCAATAAACTAGAGGGACATAATATTTGGGCTACTTTCCCCAGAGACAATAAATCAGGTACAGATATTAGATTCATGCTGGGNGCGCACTGGGACACAAGACCTCAATCGGAGNTTGACAATAATCCAGAGAACAGAGANGTACCCTCTCCCGGGGCAAATGATGGTGGATCAGGTGTCGCTGTGCTTCTTGAAATTGCAAGAATCCTCTCTATGAAACCAGCCCCAGTCACTGTCGATCTAATTTTCTTCGACCTCGAAGATCTTGGGAATATTGATAATCTTCCATTCGCTATTGGNGCTGACCAATTTGTAAAGAAAAATTCTTTTTATAAACCANATAAAGGCATCATTGTAGATATGGTTTGTGATAAAAATTTGCTGATACCAAAAGAGCTGTTTTCGAAGAAATACTCGAGAGAGCTTCAAGACGAAATTTGGTCTGTCGCAAAAAACTTAGGAGCAACAGTTTTCTCTGATGAGAACGGCTCACACATTATTGATGACCATTTACCCTTAATTCAAGCAGGTCTAAATGTGGTAAATTTAATACATTATCCATTTCCAAGTTATTGGCATACAACCCAAGATACCCCAGAAAATTGCAGTGCTGATTCACTCAGTCAGGTGGGTAAAGTGATCTTGACTTTGATTTACAATCAAGACAATACTTAAGCAAGTAAACTTTGCGTGAGAAAATGCAATTGAAAGCACAAATTAACGTCCTACTCTTTATTGCCGTCTTGCTAAATTCCTCCCTAGTAACGTCAGGAGATAACGACCTTACTAAATCTATCACCTTAGATTATGAAAACAGATTAAAAGCCATATTTGAAGATTTCCATGCTCATCCAGAATTAAGCCTTGCAGAGTTTGAAACCGCAAGAAAAATATCAGCCGCATTAAAAAATCATGGATTTAAAGTCACTGAGAATGTAGGCGGTACTGGAGTTGTTGCTCTTTTAGAAAATGGCAAAGGTCCACTTGTAATGATGAGAGCAGATATGGACGGCTTACCATTAGAGGAGAAGACTGACTTGCCTTATGCATCAAAAGACAAACAGCTTGATCCTGTGACTGGAAATATATTCCCAGTAATGCATGCATGTGGTCATGATGTTCACATTACTGCATTAATAGGAACTGCCAAGCAAATGGTTGATTTGAAAAGTGAATGGAGTGGAACATTAATGCTCATTGCGCAACCCGCAGAAGAGAGAGTACTCGGTGCTCGAAATATGATGAATGACAATTTATGGGAGCGTTTTGGTAAACCAGATTATGCACTTGCATTTCATGTATCATCGATGCTTCCATCAGGAATTGTCAATGTAGTTGATGGATCTCCTTATGCTGGAGCAGACACAGTTGATATATACGTTCACGGCATCGGTGCGCATGGAGCTTCACCTCATGCAGGTAAAGATCCTATTGTACTTGGCAGTCAAATCGTAAACTCATTGCAGACCCTTGTATCGAGAGAGCTACCGCCGAGACAACCTGGCGTGGTT
>NZKY01000002.1 GCA_002694035.1 Opitutia bacterium | reverse complement strand
ATGAAAATCAGGATGGTGTTTTTATCCAGATTTAAATATTTTAAATGATCCCGCAGGAGGCCCAGGTTATGATCGATATTAGCGATCATTCCAAAAAAATTGGCGTTGTTTACATCTTTTCTTTTGTAAGGCATGGCCCATTTAGGATCCACCCGATAGGGCCCATGAGGGGCATTGGTTGCGATATAAAGAAAAAATGGATTATTTTTGTTTTCGGTGATGAATCGCATCCCTTCGCGAAACCACACATCCGTGCAATAGCCATCAAATTTCTCAAAGGTTCCCTCACGGCTCTCGGGACGGACCCTTTCGTAAGTATCATCAAAATAATCATTTCCCCAATGATCGGATGCCTGTCCAACTCCTCCGCAACGATGCCATACCGCATCCTGAAACCCCCGGTCCTGTGGACGATGTGGAGCATTGTCACCCAGATGCCATTTGCCTGTCATTCCTGTTTTGTAACCATTTTCCGCAAAATGGTTGGCGATTGTTTTTTCCGATGGGTGCAGCATGGTCCTTCCTGCACTGGTTCGGTAGGCACCGGTAACACCTGGATGGTTTCCGGTCATTAATGCTGCCCGTGTGGGCGTGCAAAAAGGACTGACATGAAAGTCTGTAAACCGAACGGATTCTGAATGCAATAGATCGAGGTTTGGGGTCTTGAGAATCGGATTCCCATGACAACTAAGGTCACCATACCCCTGATCATCGGTCATAATGATAATCACATTGGGTGTTTTAGCCCAAACCGTTGAAACAAAAGACAGAAAGAAACCGGTTATAATGAGTCTAGTATTCTTCATGATCATTAAGGTCTCCAAGGATTGGTTGATTCACCTTTAGGCTGGAGGAACTTGGCATCCACTTCTTTATACCAGTCATGCAGCTTGTTTCTCATCTCTTTAACCCTTCTGGGTTCACTGGAAGATAAGTCTTTTGATTCTCCAATATCTTCTTTCAAATTATATAGGGACACCTCTCCATTCTCATAGTTTTCGAAGAGTTTATAATCGCCCATTCGGATTGCACCTCCAGGAATTCCTCCCTGATTCGAATAATGAGGGTAGTGCCAGTAGAGAGCTTCCCTCTCTAAAGTTTTCCCTTTTAGGGCAGGGGTCAAATCAATGCCATCTACCTTGTGCTTAAATTTGGAACCTACGCTTGATGCAACGGTGGGAAGCAGATCAATCGAGCAAATCATCTCGCTACTGACTGCACCGGGCTTGGTCACACCGGGGTATCGGATAATCCAAGGTTCGCGAATTCCTCCCTCATAAACCCAACCTTTACCACCGCGAAGAGGAAGGTTGCTGGTCGGGCTTCCCTCGGATGTGGAAAGTCCACCATTATCCGATGTAAAAAAGACCATGGTGTTATCAGCAACGCCTGCTTTATCAAGCGCTGTGAGAACTTTGCCCACCGCTTCATCCATGGCTTCCACCATGGCGGCATAGACTGCATGTTTTTGAAGAATCCTGACTTTGCGATCATGGAGCGGACCAAATTCTTNTCCCGAAATCTGGGCGNCCCGTTTCTTATATTTTTCCACCAAATCCTTTCTTCCCTGAAGCGGGGTGTGAACGGAGTAAAAGGACAGATAGGCGAGAAATCGATTCTCCTTATTCTGACGAATGAACTTGGCTGTCTCATCCGCAAGACGGTTTGGTAAATGCTCACCTTCGGGACTGTCTGGATGAAGCTCGGGGTTTTTGAATGGAGAGAAATATTTATTTCCTGTGTAAGGGCCACCTTTTGCCCATCCGCCCATATTGACATCGAAGCCCTGTGCTTTGGGCCACCATTCCTTACTTGGACCCAAATGCCATTTTCCGGCAAAAAAGGTCTGGTATCCTTGTTTCTTANGTATTTCGGCGAGTGTCATTTCATTCAAATCCATTTTGTTATGCAAAGGAGCCGGATTGAATTTCCCTGAGCGTTTGCCGGAAAAGAAATTAGTCGCTTTAACCCGGGTTGGATATTTCCCGGTCATTAAACTGTATCGAGTAGGAGAGCAGACTGGATTTGCGGCGTAACCATCGGTGAAGCGCATACCGGTCGCTGCCAATTTATTGATGTGAGGAGTCTCGTAAAAACAGTCAGGGTTATTTGCTCCAATATCCATGTAACCAAGATCATCCACCAGAAATACAACCACATTCGGTTTTGAGCTAAGTGTTGNATNAACAAGTAGGTAAAAAAGAAGAAGGAGAGNATAATATTTCATAATCNAAGGAAGAATTTATTGCTTGGTTTTCTTAAACTGTAGGTTCCGCTCATGCGGTGCTTCTCTGTTATCCTTTTCAACGAGAGCCTGATTAAGAATTTTTCCAAGACGGGCCGGTTGATGAGAGGATTCAGCAAGAGCGATTAGATCCTTGAGGACCTTTTCTTTTTTGTGAGCCAAGTTTATTTGCTCTTCAATATCAGTAGACAAATCATACAGTTCCCAGTTTCTTTTTTTATCGCGGTATGCTTTCCAATTACCTTTTCGAACAGCTCTTTGCGGTCCGAGTTCCCAGTACATGAATGTATGGTTTACCTGTTTCCCATTACTTAGAAGAGTGGGTAAAAAAGATATACCATCGGTTTTTGGGCATTTAGTATTTGTAAGTTCAGCAAGGGTAGGCATAACATCGGGGTGATAAAATAAATGATCTGATACAGAGCCTGGTTTAATTTTTCCTGGCCAACGGACGAGGTAAGGAATCTTGAGCCCTCCCTCATATAAATAGCCTTTGCCTGCACGAAATCTTTTACCTGTTTCCGGATTTAGATTGGGAGCAAAAAAGCCATGGGGTCGGTCTTTCGTAGCGAAGTAAGCTTGCCCTCCGTTGTCACCACTGAGAAAGAAAATAGTATTCTCATCCAACTTCAGTTCTTTGAGTAACTTTATGATTTCTCCAAGTTGCCGGTCCATCATATGCATAAAAGCTGCATAGACTTTCGCATCTTTGTTTGTACGCTGTCCGGCAGTCCAGGGTTTGTCTTTGAAGAGTTGCCATGAAGGATCATTCTCGTCGATCCCCCATAATCCATGAGGGGGTGTCCAGGGAAGATAACAGAAAAAAGGTTCATCTTTATGTTTTTTTATGAAAGAGATTGATTCCTTAAAAATTTCCAACTGGGCATGAGTCTTTCCTTCATAAAAACTGTTTCCGGAATTACCGGGCAGGGGAACTTCCTCACTGTTTCTGATCAAGTAACTTGGATAAAAGGTGTGGGCATGCACCTGATCATAGTATCCGAAAAATAAGTCAAAACCGTGTTTCTCAGGAACGCCGGTTGTTCCTCGTCCCCCAATTCCCCATTTCCCGAATCCACCCGTGGCATATCCTTTTGTCTTAAGAACAGTTGCTAAAGTCGTTTCATCTGCACGGATAGGAGAATATNCATTATTTCCTCGCACGGACATATTTCCGGCATGCAGTCCTGTGAGTAACGAGCAACGTGTGGGTCCGCAGACTGGAGCCCCTGCNTAGGCATTGGTAAAACGCATACCTTCCGATGCAAACTGATCGATATTGGGGGTTTTCAGGTCGGTACTACCCATATGGCCCGACTCAAAATATCCCCACTCGTCGAGCATAAGATAAATGATGTTAGGCTTACTTTTCCCGTAGGTATGAATTGTTTGTAAAATGAAAAATAAAATCCAAACGAAGAATAANGAAATAGATTTCATCTTNNTGGATTTTTTTATNTGGATGAAAACTTCTTAACCCGCTTTANCTTTTCTTCCCACTTTAGTTTGCGGTCAAAGANGGTTCCGAATTTCTGGTAATTATTGTAAGCAACNGCATTTTTTTTCCAGNNCGCCAAGTGCTCGTCATATAATTTNTGCATNTNCTTNCGGNCTTTTGTNTAATNGGAAGAGGTGAATTGNTTNNTNAGCTCAAGAGGATCTNTCTTNAANTCATANAGCTCATNGNTGGGCTTGAATCCTTTCGCTGCATAACCCCAGTAAAGATATTTCATCCCTTCCGTCACGACGCCCAAAGCATGTGTGGGTTCCTTCCCCCAGACATTAATAAGAGCAAGGGAATGATGAAGAGAGGATTTAGGATTTTCATAAACGGTCATTAAGTTTTTACCGTCCATATTTTCAGGACTTGAAATTCCGGCGAGTGATAAAATTGTAGGAGCAAAGTCAATGTTGCCGGTTAATGCAGAGGTCCGCAGCTTCTTTCCTGAATTTGCATGTCTTGGGTCATAAATAATCAATGGAACACGGGAAGACTCTTCATAGGGCAAGACCTTGGATCCGTATCCATGCGAACCACAGAAAAATCCATTATCGGATGTGTAGATGATTACGGTATTTTTATCGGTACCGCTTTTCTTGAGAGCTTCTCTTATCATTCCCACCGCAACATCAATGGCATAGATCTGTTGGTGGTAGGTTGCCATGACCTCATCGTATTTGTCTGAATAATTCCAGGAATGAAATCGCTCGTACTGTCGATCCTGCTTACTTTGCTTGGAGAAATGCTCCCCATATTTTCGTCCATAATTTGCCGGTCTTTTAAAAGTTTTTCCCGCGTAGACATGATTGTCAATGGGATCAGGTGTGGCAGGTTTGTGCGGTGCTTTGAAACTGATTGATAAACAAAAGGGTTTATCTGCCTTTGCAGATTCGAGAATGAAGTCTCGACTAAAAGCACCATAAGAACGAGTGGAGTGAGGGTAGTCCTTTGCATAATGCTTCATCGATGCATTCTTTGCCGTGGAATAATTCGTCTGTCCCGGTCCTCCTCCCCACATATCGAAGTCTTTTTCAGGCAGAGGAA
>NZKY01000001.1 GCA_002694035.1 Opitutia bacterium | reverse complement strand
TGGAAAGGATGTCGCAATTATGGCGCCGTTATTTAAAATTCTACCAGACAGATTATTTGAAAAAATACTGCAAACAGCAAGCAAAATTCCACAATTTAAGGGGTAAATGATGAGTGAAATAGCTTCACAATTTAAAGTACTTCAGGATGCGGCTCCCCGCATGCGTCAAACAACAGCCAAAGAACGTGCTGATCGTCTACGTTCCGTCTGGAATGCGCTTTTAGAACGGAAAGAAGATATTTTTAAGTCAGGTTATGAAGAGCGCCGTACAAATGACGTAGATGTTGCAGCTGAACTAGTAATGATTAAGGGCGAGTTAGATTTTACTATTAAAAATATCGAAAAATGGATGCGCCCTGTTCGAGTTAAAAACTCCCTAGCTACTATGGGTAAACGGTGTGAAATAAATTATCAATCTAAAGGTGTTGTGCTTAATATATCGGCATATAATGCTCCAACTGCAGAGTGTATTGTTCCAATGATACCGGCCATCGCTGCTGGAAACACGATTGCAATTAAACCCTCCGAACTTGCCCCTGTATCTGCACAAGTTATGCAAGAGGTAATTAATAAAGCTCTTCCAAATGATGAGGCGCAAGTAATACAGGGTGGTGTCGAAGTTTCTCAAGAATTACTAAAACTTCCCTTTAACCATATTTATTACACCGGCGGCATGACCGTAGGTAAAATTGTCATGAAAGCAGCCGCAGATCACTTTGCCTCTATTACTCTTGAAATGGGGGGTAAATCACCGGTTATAATCGACGAGACAGCAAATCTCGAAAATGCAGCAACTAAACTTGCATGGGGCAGAGTTATGAATGCAGGTCAGGTTTGCATTGCCCCTGAATATATTGTCATACATGAATCTGTTAAGGATAAATTTCTCTCTCTGATAAAAGAAAAAATCGAAGCTCTTTACAATTCCGATGGAACTGGTCTCCAAAAATCTAGCTATGTTCCTCGGGTCATTAATGAACGTCATTATGAACGTATTAAAGGACTTATGGATGATGCTATTTCCAAAGGTGCCGAATTAGTTTTTGGAGGTGGTAGCGATAGAACAGACAGATATATAGAACCTACGATTTTGACAAATATGACTGAAGATATGGAAATTATGAATGAGGAGGTTTTTGGCCCTGTTCTTTCCGTTTTAAGCTATTCTGAGCGCAGTGAAGTTCTTGAAATTATTGCCAAACGCCCAACACCTCTGGCATTTTATGTTTATTCTACAAACAAAGATAACATCAATTATTTCCTTCAAAACTCAACATCAGGATCGGCGGTTGTAAATAATAATTGTATTCAATCAGGAACAAACCCTAATCTGCCTTTTGGTGGTGTCGGGACATCGGGAATGGGTCGAATTGGAGGATATGAGGGATTTAAACATATGTCGAATGCTCGGTCTGTTGTTCATCAGCCACTGGATAAATTCCGTGACTTTCTTGTTCAGTTGCCGCCCTATTCAAAACGATATAGTGATTTAATCATGAAAGGCTTGAAGTAAATTAAAAATTCATAGCCTACTAACAGCGAGAAATTCCGAGCTTTTTTTCGAACGGTATTCGATTAATATTGTATATTTACATAAGAATGCTTATTTTATGCTAATATCATTTTAATAATTTGTATTGATTAATTCTAATTTGAATTAGATTTTGATTATATTTACTCGTTATAAAGCAATAGGGGGAAGTAAAGATGAATGCACCAGTTGATTTGGATAGAATCCAAACAGGTGATGAACTAGAAAGATGCCCGTTTCCTATCCCTTACGGATGGTTCGGCGTACAGTTCTCTCATGAATTAGAAGTAGGCCAAGTTAAAATGGAAACATTCTTTGGAAAAGAATGGGTTCTGTTTAGGGGCGAAGACAACTCTGTCGGCATTACCGACCCTTACTGCCCGCATCTAGGTGCCCATTTAGGTCATGGCGGTATTGTTGAAGGTAACAATATTAGATGCACCTTCCACCACTGGCAGTTTAACTCTGAGGGATGGTGCAAAGAGGTTCCTTACGGGAAAGTTATGCCCGGTATATGTAAAAAGAAACCTGTTCTTAAAACACTACCTGTAGTTGAAAAATATGGCATTATCTTTGCCTGGTATCACCCTGAGGATGCAGAACCAATGTGGGATCTTCCAACAGTACCGGAATTTGAAGATCCTGATAACCACGTAGATGTTCATTATCATTCATGGGATATTGGTACATGTATTCAGGAAATTGCGGAAAACTCAGTTGACACACCGCACCTGAAATTCCTTCACGGAGCCCCAATCATCCCACCTGTTGAGTTCGAAGCTAATGGTCCTATCTCCAAATATAACATTATGGATGGATATATTTGGGGTATTGGTCATGGTCCTGGCATATCGGAAACACGCCACAATAAAGGTGATGTCGCTATGCTCATGTTTGCTCTGTCAACACCAGTTCATGAAGAGTTGACTAGAACAAGAATGGCTTTTACTTGGAAGAAATATCCTGAAGGNTCAGAAGATGCCAAAACAGCCGAACACCTTTATCACCACTCTATTGGTGAAGCGGAGGGCGAAGACTCCGCCGGTTTTGAATCAGTTGATTTAATAGTTTGGGATAACAAAAAATACCGTCCAAATCCTCTTCTTTGTGATGGTGATGGTCCAATATTGAAATTCCGNGAGTATTTNAAACAATTTTACGTNGANAAAAACGAAGCGCAAAAAACTGCTGCTGAATAGAATTTTTTTCTAAATAAAATGTAAAGGGCGCTCTTTTGAGCGCCCTTTTTATTATTATCGGATAGTAAAAAAATTTGTTNAATCAATTTTTTCTTCACAATAGCNCTTCAAGCTATTCAATATNTTATTATAAACTTTACTATGTGAAGATGTGCCAAATAATTTAATTGCTAATTTCATAAATATTCCAATACCATCTACATTACAGTCATATGCTACACGTGTCCCACCTTCTACCTCAGTAAATATCCAACTTCCAGTGCCTACCAATGGGCCAGAAACATATTCTTCATCAATACGCTTAGGCGCTTCTAAATATTTAATTTCACGAATAAATTCNGTCTTAAAAGGGGGCTTACCAAGGCAATGGAAAACCTGTACCCCTTCAGAAATCCTATCCGTACCCTGTATCTCACAATTATAGTCGGGACACCAAGAACTGAAGTTATTATAATCAGCAATCACATCAAAAATTAACTGGGNAGGGGCTTTTATAATAATGTCATCAATTACAGAAATTGCAGGCATGTTGACTCTTTAAACAATATTATTCGAAATTACATTTATAAATCTTTGTCTGAAAACACTTAATCCATTTTACTTGTTAACATTTCTATAAGCTTTGCCTTCATAGGCTTGACCCAAACTTCCTTCAGACGTGTATTGAGCAATCCTGCCTCTTCTAGTTCATCGCACAATTTCATTTGATGTGCGAGATCAAAGAAGTCATGCTGGTGTGAAAACATTCCGTTACCGGCATATGTAATAAAAGACACGCCCGGGGTTTGATAAAAACTCCCATCANGTCTTTTTCCTGGCCCACGATTCCACCAATGGGTAATAATTCTATTACCATTTACCGCATAACCGTCATAAGGGAAGGTCCAGTCCTCAAAACCNCCCATATCTTCGCCATAATGAGTTTCTTTAATTTGCTTACGACCTATTGCAGTTACAGGCCTGACACCTGCATATTCACATATATACTCAGCATCTTCTGTGTAAGTTTCATCTACAAAGAAAGTCCAGTCTGTTANTTCTGAAGCTTTAGAGTGATGTTCAATTAATCTTTCTGCTGCAGATCTCACTTCTGCTTCAGGATATACAGTCATAACTTTTACCTTTCGTAAGCGATTTGAAATATTACAAAAAAAATTAACNAAAAAGGTTTTTANGCTGGGGTAACGATTAATCCGTCCAAATCATCGGAAATTTTAATCTGACATGACAATCTAGATTCTGGGCGAACTTCCTCAGCAAATTCCAACATTTGCTCTTCATTCTCATTTGGCGGACCAACTAAATCTCGAAAAGCATCATCAACATAAACATGACATGTTGCACATGAGCAAGATCCTCCACAATCTGCATCTATACCAGGAACACCATTACGAGTAGCAACCTCCATCACAGTATCACCTTTTTGTGCTTCAAAACTGCTTACAATTCCATCAGTTCCAATAAAATTAATTTTAGTCATAATAAAAGACTCCTCAAATTTAACTTAAGTAGCTTGAAACAACATTATTGATTGTTTCTTTAATTCTGTTTCGGCCATAATTAAGTTCGCCATTTTCAGGTTCATAGCTAACTGTTGCATTTCTTCCAGCGTATAAAATTATATCTGGCATCATTGGATGTGCATCTTCGGTAATCGCTAAATCTTGAGGATTTCCTACAGCCTCACAGAATAATTCAAAATATTCTTTCCAACTTAGGTTTTCGTCACCAATTAGATAGGCTTTACCCGGCTCACCATTTAAAAACCCACCATAAACAGCCTCAGCAACTGAAAGACTGCTTATATGGTTAACTCCTCCAGCTGGGGCAATTAATGGAACACCCTCTAACTTACCGGCTGCATACATAGTTAAACCCTCTAAATGAGGGGTCTCAATTCCAGGAAATTGTCCAATAACATATGGCGCATCCAAGCAAACAATTTCAAACTCTGAGTTAGAATATTGCCTTAACAACTTATCAGCTTCAAATCGGGAACGAACATAACTGCTTGATTGAATTTTATCGGGAACAACAACTGGATACCAGGTTCCTATATAAACAGCTTTCTTAATTTTTGACTGAGCAGCTTTTTCAAAAAAATATGGCACACGATTACCATTTGCATGCATAAAGAAAGTTTCTTCATCTTGTCCTTCTGGAAGCATTCTTATGTCCGCCGCAGCAGAGAATACCAACCAATCAAATTCATCTAATACATCAGTTGAAATATCGTCATGGATATAGTCATGAGTGATGTGATTATAGTCAGAAAGGGCTGGATTATTGGTACTATTTCTAGACATAAGAGTTATTTCATGACCGTTAGAATTCATAAGCCTAGCTATCTCAGCACCTATTAAACCAGTACCACCAATTATTAATGTTTTCATAATTAACCTTAATGTAATTTAATTTATCTAAGAAATTCCATCAGGTGGCCTATGCCCACCACATAAAACATCAGTAACTTTCTCTGTGTCCATGTATTCTTTAAGAAGTAGGACTTTACCTTCCTTGAAGATAAACAAAAAATGATACAAATTTTGATACCTTAATCCTGAAACATGTAAACCATCACTTTCAGCTTCAACAGCAACCCTGTCATCTTCAGCAGTCATGCTGATTATCTTGAATTTAATGCCGTGAGGAAATGACTTATAAATTTCTCCTGCAAATTCTAGGATAGCAGCTTTCTTTTGAGTGCCTGAAATGAGAGTATCTCCAGATGTCCATACGGCACCCTCATCATGATAAAGGTTAACAAAACCTTCAACATTACCGTTGGACATCTGATCAAAGAAGTCGATAACTGTATGTTTATGCTCTTCAATATTCATTAATTAGAAGCCTTAACAAAGTATGTCGAAAAATACGACGACCTGCCCGTTAGACGACTATTATAAGATATATAAGAATATCAATTATGCAAAACCATACATGCGGGCACCATTACCCCAAGTAATTTTATCGGTTTCTTCCTCTGGCATATCCTTAAACATCTCTGCAACTTTGGCTTGCGCATTTGGCCAGTTACAGCAGGGATGCGGGAAGTCAGTTGACCAAAGTAAGTTCTCAATACCAAGTTCATATCGATTATTAACTGCTTCAGGCTCGTCAACAAAAGTAACTGCCATTTGACGTTTCCAATAGGTGCTTGGAAGCTCTTTAACACCTGGAAAGTTATAATGCTGGTGCATTCGACGGTCGAGGAACTCCAGGAACCCTGGAATCCAGAATAGTCCTGGCTCAACCCAAACAATTTTAAGATCTGGATGACGCTCGAGAATACCTGTCAGGAAGTACCACATCATTGGTTCCATCATCAGTGATGGCGGCAGGCCTGTGAAGATCCCTTTTTGCGGGGTTGGGTCACGGCGGAAAGTCCCCCAAAGATGCTTTGTGACGGTCAAATGGTGAGCAATCACAACACCAG